>NZ_JAPEIB010000019.1:0-81748 GCF_028823735.1 Algoriphagus sp. NF | reverse complement strand
GACTTTCCCCAATTTCGACTTTAGTCCCTCTGTTAACAATAAATCGATTTTTTAGCCCGACCGCGGTTTGAATTAGGTATTTTTTGTTTTCGTCTATTTCTACCTCTGCAGCTGTGTACATATCAGAAAAATCAATCCTGATTTTTGGCTGATTGCGAAAAATGCTTTTGGTTGCACTTTTCGTTTTTTCATTTTGACCAAAACAGAGTATAGAAACAAATGTAAAAAGAAGAAGTAGTCTTAATCGCAATATCATACTATAAGGTACTATATAACAGATTCTTCTGCAAATCCTCGGTTCCTGAATAAAAGGTTTGGTTGACAGCAGAAAAGTCTCTGTTCTTTCTTTAAATACCTTTGAGTTAAGTTCCTTAAGGTAAATTATTCCTGCTTCTCCCCTCTAAACGTCCCATTAGGCTGAATAAAGCTCACGGCAATAATTTCTCCGTCTTTTTCCTCAAACTTCACCTTAAAGCCCTCTAATACTTTCAGGTTGAATTCGTGCTCGCCGATATTGACAAGTTCGTACTCAGGCTGACCGGGAACGAAAGCATAGAGCTTTTCCTCTTTGATGTAAACCTTCACTTCCTGCACACCCATCAGGAGATAGGCTCCTTCGTACTTTTTCAAGTCATCTATCGAAAGCTCGTTTTCCTTCGGGGTTCGCTTGAATTCGATTGGGTCGAGAGCAGGCTCAAAAGGTGCTTTCAATCCGGAAATATCTCCGGTCATATTGCTGACAAACTGAAAAGGAAAGGCGTTGTCCTTATTGGGCTCACCCTGATAGATTAAGTACATGTTGAAGGTGTCGTAATCTTTGTGTTCCAAGAATCCACCCAAGAGACCTGTCTGCACAAAGAGCGTATCATTTTTCAGGTCAATCTCCATTTTGCCATAGCCTGGATGTTCGTAAGTACCGGTGTAGTCCATTAAAATGTGAGAAGGCTTGGTCAGGCTGACTTTCGCCGTAGAGTCTGCGGCAGCTTTCGCCTTGGCCTGTGCTTCTTTGGCTTCCTCGAGTCGCTTGACTGTCTCGCCCAACCAATCCGCAGGTTCCAGATTCAGCATGCGATCGGCAATCATATTTCTGACCACATTGGGAAGTGGAGAGCCATTTTGATTGGTCAGAATCATGATCCCTAGGCTATCTGTGGGGAAGAAGGATGCGGAAGCTGAAAATCCGTCGATATTTCCCCCATGCTCCACCCGATAATGTCCCCGGTAGGAAGCCAAAAACCAGCCATAGCCATAGTTGGAAAATTGCACATCGGGATGCTCTTTGGAAGGAGTGCCGGCTGAGACGACCATTTGGGCACTCATGGCTTCCTTGACGTAGTCTTCAGGGATGATTTGTTCGCCCTTGAATTTCCCACCGTTGATCCAGGTGATCAGCCAGTTGGACATCTCGGGAACGCTGGAATTGATCGCTCCTGCAGGACCCATGGCTGCGATGTTGTAGTAGTCCATTTTGCTGGTTTTTCCGTCCAGCTCCACAGAATAGCCAAAGGATTTATCAGCATCCTTTTCCATCTCCGGAATGCGGAAATTACTTCGGGTCATGCCCAATTTGTCAAAAAAGAGTTCTTTCACATTTTGCTCCCAAGTCTTACCTGTGAGACGGGCTCCGATTTCTCCTTGGAGGAAAAACATCCAGTTGTTGTAGTACCACTGCTGCCGAAGTCCGGTGAAAGGCTCCTGAAATTCGATGCGCTTGATCAGTTCGGATTTAGACTCGGAAGGAAACATAAACCAAGAAAAGTCATGCCTCGGCAATCCCGTCCGGTGTGCCATTAGATCCTTGACGATAATTTGTTCATTCATCCAGGGTTCGGCAAATCGGAGTTCGGGAATGTATTTTCCGGGCCTCTCGTCAAAGTCGATTTTTTCATCCTTACTCAAAACGCCCAAGACAGCAGAGGTAAACGCTTTGGAAGAGGAACCAATGGCAAAAAGCGTGTTTTCTGTCACCGGAACCTGATTTTCCACATCCTTGTAGCCAAATCCTTTTGCATAGACGATCTGATCCTTTTGAACAATGGCTACCGCAAAACCCGGAGTTTTCAGCGCAACGCGGGCTTTTTCGAGTTCGGAGTCCAGGGTTTTGAATACATCCGGCTTTTTCTGAGAAAAGGAGGGGCTTGTAAAAAAGCTGAGAAGGAGGAGGGCGAGGAGAAGTCGGCGCATGATAAAATGGTTTAGGATAAACAATAATAAAAAATTGCCCCAAAAACAGATAGACTTATTTGGGGCAATTTGAAGAATTCAGGATGGTTTTATGCCTTAGCCGGCATTTTCTAAGGTCCTTCTAACCTGATCCAGATTGACCCGAACCTCCTCGATGGTTTCCCATTCACGGCCTCGCTCTCCATGCTCAATTCCTACATAGCCATGATAATCATGGGCAAGGACGATTTTCATCATTCGTGTATAATCCAATCCAAATTCGCGTCCATTGTCATCCCAAACCCTAGGTTTGAGACTGACTCCTTTGGCACGAGGCATCAATTGATCTACTCCTCGATAGGAATCGTAGCTAAGAATTTGATCTCCATCCCGCTTCATGACAAAGTTTCCAAAGTCAGGCAAAGTGCCTGCCCGAGGGTGTTCCGTTTGTCTGATGAGTTCGGCGAGCCAAGTGCCATTGGAGGAAAAGCCTCCGTGATTCTCTATGATGACATTGATATCAAAATCATTGGCGAATTCACATATTCTTCGAAGCGTGGAGCTACAAACGTTGATTGCCTCCTGCTCTTGCTTAGGGTCCTGACTGAAGGGGACGGCGGTATATGCATTCACCCTGATGGAGTGGCACCCGAGAAACTTGGCAGCTTCCACCCATTTTTTATGGTTTTCTACGGTTTGCTTTCGCTCTTCGGAGGTTGCGGCACCCAGCTGACCTTCCCGGTCCACCATAATCAATACGTTGGTGACGCCTTCTCCTTCGGAACGGGTTTTCATTTCTTGGAGATAGGCTTTATCCTGAGCCTTATCCATGAAAAACTGGTTGACATACTCCACTGCATCAAAGCCATGCTTTTTAGCTTCGACTGCAAAATCCAGGTTGTCCATTTTCCCACCAAACAAAAGCGGATTGACGGACCATTGTGCCAAAGAGATTTTAAAAATCGGGTCAGCTTTAGATTTGGCTAGCGCAAATTCAGGGACTCCCAGCCCTAAGGCAGCTGCTGCCAGACTGGTGTTTTTGAGGAAGGTTCTTCGATTGGTCATGGGGGATTGGGTTAATGGATTATTAGTTGTGATGTTCTAAGTTAATGAATTTGAGAGAGATTGTCTTTGGCTAAAGAGATTGCTTCGGGCCATCTAGGAAAAAGAATAGCTTTTGGCTTTTTTCTGGCCCTCGCAATGACGTCTAGATCGTTACTTCGAGGTTGACCGTCACTGCGAGGCTGACTACCGACAAGGCAGGGAGTGGACCGTCACTGCGAGCGAAGCGAAGCCTGCCCTCCGGGAGGCGGGCAGTCTTAAAGGAGAAATGATTGGAAAGATAGTTTGCTTCGGGCCATCTAGGAAAAGGAAAGGTTTTTAGCTTTTAGTTGTGGCCCTCGCAATGACGCAGAAGCCTACTCTATCAAATCTCCCATCCGCTTCGATACTCCCTTGTCAGCAACTGATTTGCATCTTCATCATTGGTGATTTTGACCAAGTTAGAATCGAAATCCACCTTTTTTCCTGCTCTCAGCGCAATAGCTCCCAGGTTGATCGTGTCGGTAATGCATTGAGCACGGGTAAAGCTCCCCGGGGTCTGTCGCTTTTCCAGCATGGCATCTACCCATTGGTCGGTTTTACGGTCCACTTCCCGTGAGTTGATCCGTTCGGAATCTCGGCCTGCCATCATGGTACTTTCTGGTAAAAGCACCGGACTTTCTCCACGGAATCCTCCCAAAATTTTGCCTTTTGTTCCCACGATTAGCAAACCTTCTTCAGGAGTATCTTTTCCGTCCATTTCCAGTTCTTCCGGTGCAAAAGGCTTCATTCCGCCATCATACCAAAACAGGTCAAAAGCAGGAAGGGAAGCTTGGGCTGGGAAATTCCACTTGATCGTGCAGCTAGCCGGAAAGGCTACGTCATTTTTGACCCATTGGTAGACCTGATTGACTTCCTCACGCGTCGTGGTTCCAAAAGCCCGAGCGGAAACGGGACTTCGATCGATGCCCAAAGTTTCAAAAAGCGGAAACAAACTGTAATGCCCCATATCCGCTACAGATCCACCACCGAACTCGTACCAACCACGGAATACATTGTGCGTGTAGTTTTTGTGATAGGGCATATCAGGCACCGGTCCAAGCCAAAGTTCCCAGTTCAAGCCATCTGGGATAGGTTGAGATTCTGAAGGTCTCTTGGTCCACTGCTGCCAAACGGGCCTATAGGACCAATTGTGGATTTCTTGCAATTCCCCGATCAGCCCGGCATCCATCCAAGCTTTGATTTGTCTGTATTCGGGTCGATCGGACCAAGCCAGCAAGTGAGTCACTAACCCAGTATCTTTCGCCTTTTGGATGACCTTTCTTCCTTCTAGCAGTCTGTTGGCGATGGGCTTGTGGGTAACCACATGCATTTTCTGGTCCATAGCTGCTAAAGCGATTGGCGCATGAGTATGGTCGGGAGTCATGATTTTGACTACGTCGATTCCACTTTCTTTGGCGAATAGTTCTCGATAGTCTTCGTAGCTCGCGCAGCCTTTGTATTGGCCGGAAGCTTGGTTTTGGGCGTAATATTTTTCCACATATTCCTGTCCAATTTCCCTGCCTCCGGGGATCCCTGGTTTGCCTTCCCACCAGGAATCGTCTACGATGGTTCTTCGAATATCATTTCGGATTCCATAAGGTGACCAGTCAAAGTAATCGGTTGAGAATTTATTCACATCGCAGACGGCTACCACCCGCACTTTGGGATTTTGCAAAAGGCTTCCCATCTCCCTTAGTCCCTGGGTTCCGCAACCGATATTGGCTACCGTCAATTGATCGGATGGAGGGATTTTGCCTAATCCCGCGATTACATTTGAAGGGACAATGGTGAATGAGGCGGCAAAAGTAGCAGCGGAGGCCAGAAAATCCCGGCGGTTCAAGTGGTTGGATTTAGACATGATTAAGGTTTTTTGGGTTTGAATTGAAATTTAGGGAATTGCGGTGAAAAAGGGGAATCAAATTGTTTCAACTCTCTTTAAGTAACCTCCAAAACTCCTGGTGCATCTTATCCGCATCGATCTCAGTATAGACTTGGACCACTCGAGGAGTATTTTCCGGAGGAGTCATCACCGATGAAACCGTCGCCCATTCGGGATGAATGTAAGCCATCACCAATGCCAAATCCCACATCACCCGGGTTTTGTCCTGTGGGTTGTGAACTCGCCAACGATCTGCCAAAATCTTTTCGATTGCCACGTTTTCATCCAGTCTCGCATAGGTATCGTCCCGGTCAAACTTCAAGGCAAAGGAAGTCGTCGTGGTCATGATGGTGAAGTCCAATCCTTCCAGATTCAAAAGATAATCGAAGGCATTCAGATCACAGCGTATATTGAATTCACTTTTGTTCCAAGCCCGAGATTCAGGCGTGTACCAAGAACCCAAGGAGAAAAGTCGGATTTTATCTTTGATATCGGGTGCCAAAATCAATGCTGTGGCCACATTGGTCATGGCCCCAAGTGTCAGGACATGGAGCTTTTCTTCTCCTTTCATCTTCCGGGCTTCGGCGATAATGGCCTGGGCTGCCGGAGAATCTCTCGGGTCCTGCTGTCCCCAAGCCCTGCCAATCTGCCGGTCTGCACCCAAAGGATGGGGGATGTCCATTCGTCCCATGGCCGTGAGGATTTCCTCATTGAGGCGCTGACTTTCTTCGACGGGCTTGAGTGTGGCGGTTTCGTAGGCATTCCACTTTTCGAAGACATTCAGATCGGCATTGTTGAAGTGGGCCGAACTCAGCCCGATCAGATCGATTCCCGGGACCTTGACCAGGTAGGCGATGGCGTAGAGGTCGTCCATCTCATTGCCAGTGTCGGAATCCAACCAGACTTTCTGCTGGGCGAATGCGAGGCTTTGGATTAAGAAAAGATAAGAGAGAACAAGGAAAAAGGGGATTTTCATAGGTTTCTAAAGGTTTACCTCCCAAGATAAAAAGATTGTTTCAAAAAGGGTAGGCAAGCTAATTTCCAGAAAAGCTTATCTTAAGCGAATAAATCAATCCGCCATGCAAAAGCTTGTTCTATCTCTTCTCCTTGGCTTTTTTCTTTTCTCCTGCCAGGTAAAAACTCCCCAATCGGAACAAATTACCTATCCCGATAGACCCAACATCGTTTGGATCGTCGTGGAGGATATGTCTCCCGAACATCTGGAAAGCTATGGAGGCACAGGAGGGAAGACGCCGAACCTGAACGCTTTGGCAGCGGAATCTCTGCAATACCAGAATGCCTTTTCCACAGCAGGAGTCTGTGCTCCTAGTCGGGCAGCTTTGATCACTGGGGCCTATCAAACTTCCATTGGGGCCCATCATATGCGGACTTTGGCTCCATCTGCAGCGGCAGGCGATGCTTATCCTCCAGGATTTAAGGGGTATTCTGCCGTGTTGCCTGAAGGAATGTGGCCCTATCCAGTACACTTGAGGATGGCAGGCTATTACGTAAGCAATAATGTGAAGGAGGATTATCAATTCCGCAGTCCGGTGATGATGTGGGATGAAAGCAGCCGCAATGCCCACTATCGCAACCGGCCTGATAAAAACCAGCCTTTTTTCTCCATTTTCAACTTTACCACCACCCATGAATCCCAGGTTTGGGCTCGGGAGGGTCAGGACAGCTTGCTGGTGGATCCAAAGGACGTGAGAGTGGCGCCAGTCTATCCAGATGATTCCCTTACCCGAAGAACTCTTGCTCGCTTCATCACCAACGTGATGCGGATGGATGCCCAAGTCGGAGAGGTGATTGCCCAGCTGAAAGAAGATGGATTGTATGAGAATACGATCATTTTCTTCTATTCCGATCACGGGGATGGGATGCCCTATTTCAAGCGGGAATTGTACGACCGGGGGTTGAAAGTGCCACTTTTGGTGAAAGCACCTTGGCTGGAAGGAGGGACAAAGACGGATGAACTGGTCAGTTTTGTGGATTTTGGGCCAACACTACTTTCTTTGGCAGGAATTCCCATTCCTGAAAGTATGCAGGGACAGGCCTTTTTGGGTGAGCAAAAGTCGGAGCCTCGAAAATACATTTATGCCGCACGGGATCGTATGGACTCCGAATACGATCGGGTAAGGGCAGTTTCAGATGGACGTTTTAAATACATCAGAAACTACATGCCTGAGAAGCCGAATTACCAAAATATCCAATATCGTCTTCAAAATCCCCTGATGGTTCATTTGCTCGAACTGAATGAAAATGGGGCACTCAATGAAAATCAAGCCCGCTGGTTTGCCCAAAGTAAGCCTGAGGAAGAACTTTACGACACTCAATCTGACCCTTGGGAATTTACCAATCTGGCAGGCAATCAAGACTACGCTGAAAAGCTTGCTGAGCTTCGCAAAGCACATGAGGATTGGGTGGTGAAGTACGGGGACAAGGGTGAAATGAATGAAATGGAAATGGTCCGAAACTGGTGGAATGGAGCAGAAAATCCACCAGTCACTGCGGAAGCTGAGGTGAGTTTCTCCGAAGGGAAGGTCACCCTTACTTGCCCTACACCTTCAGCTCTAATCGGCTGGAGAAAGTCCAGTGGTGATGCTTGGAAGATATACACCGGGCCTTTTGAGGCGACGGCAGGAGATTCCCTGTATGTGAATACCCATCGGATAGGGTATGATTCGGCTGAAAAAGCTATTGTTGTGAACTAGGCAAGCAGGGAATCTCCTTCACCGAACCAAAAGGCGGGCGAATCCTATATTCTTCTATCTGTTTTTGCCAGTCGATATCCTTCATCTGATAGTCCGGTGTGTAGCGTACCTGATCCCAAAAGGTCGATCTTGGATCTTTAAATCGGGGGTCATTCGTCTCTTCCATCCAAGCTAAAAGTTGTTGGCGAAGCGCAATTTTGACTTTGGCAAAAGCCGGGTCAGCGGCCAGGTTATGCAGCTGATAGGGATCCTTTTTCACATCGTAGAGTTCTTCTTCAGGCCGCAGGCCAAAGCTGAGTTGAAACAGATCCAGTTGTCCAACTTTGGCTTTTCCTTCCATCGCCATAATCAAGAATTTGGTAATGGAGTGGTCCACATCTCCATATTGGCCAACCGACTGATGCACGGTCGGATCTCCGACAGGATTGCGTTCTGGCATGGGATTCCAGATGTAG
Organism: Algoriphagus sp. NF; assembly: GCF_028823735.1. Lineage (NCBI taxonomy): Bacteria > Pseudomonadati > Bacteroidota > Cytophagia > Cytophagales > Cyclobacteriaceae > Algoriphagus > Algoriphagus sp. NF. Next base: position 73,454 of record NZ_JAPEIB010000019.1, on the reverse strand, counting down.
AGATAATCCTGATTTCGTACTGCGCGCATCGGATAGCTCAGATCGCCTTTCCGTACATTCGCATGGCGCTCTCGTTCGAGGAAAACTTGGTTTCGATCCTTCTTTTCTCCTGCCAAAAGTGCCCACAGGGATTGCCCGGACATGGAATTTTGCGATAGCCCCGCCGCCTCCACAAAGCTTGGCGCAAAGTCCACGAAATTCACAAAATCATGAATTACTGTTCCGGCCTTGACTTTTTTAGGCCAACGGATTGCTAATGGCATTCGCGTGCCGAAGTCGTAGAGATTGGCCTTGGCTCGTGGAAATGGCATCCCATTATCACTCGTCATCACGATGATGGTGTTGTCGAGTTCGCCGATGTCTTCCAGCATCGCAATCAACTGCCCGCACTCCCGGTCAAAACGCTCTATCTCAAAGTAGTAATCCAAGATATCATTTCGCACACAATCATTATCAGGGAAAAAGCCGGGAACCACCACATTCTCCAATTTCATCCCAGCCTGAATTCCCGTATTGGCCACATACTCCCGGTGTGGATCCGAGCTACCAAACCAAAAAGTGAAGGGTTCTCCAGCCTTTCTTTCCTTCAAAAAAGCGGTAAAATCTGCAAAGCTTTTCCCGGCAGGATTGTGCTCAAAACCTGTCACTTTAAACTCTCCCGGTCCCCAACCTTTTCGCGTGGAACCTGTAAAATACCCTGCTTTTTCCAAAATCTGCACATAGGTAGGATTTGCATTGGGAAATTCCGACCAGAGATTTCCCCCAGCGCCATTCTGATGAGGATAGCGGCCCAGAAGAATAGAAGCCCGGGAAGGGGAACAGGAAGGCGAGGCGGTGTAGGCATTGGTAAAAAGTGCTCCCTCAGCAGCCAATCGGTCGAAGGTTGGGGTTCTGACCACCTGGTCACCATAGACTCCGGCATGGGGAAAAGACCAATCGTCGGCAATCAGGAAGAGGATATTGGGTTGTTTGCTTTGGGCTTTTGTCGCAAATAGTGAGCAGAAAAAAAGAGATGATGCTAGTAGTAGGCTTTTCATAGGCTAGGCATTTTCCTGAATTTAGTTTGCTGTCGGGTTGATTCCAAAGGTATCTCTTGATTGCAAGTGGAGAAAAAAATTAAACTCGATGCATCCATTGGGCTAAATCGTGCATCTACTACTTAAGAATTAACTTTTACTTTTGACCAAACCGCACTGTTTTGAAAAGAATCACCATCATCTTGGTTTTGCTTTTGGGTTTCCAATCCCTCAAAGCCCAAGAAAAAGAAGGCTATTGGGGCTTGGCAATTGGTTTACGATCCCAAATCGTCCAAGACCAACTCATCACCCGAAGTCGCTATTCTGGGGCACCCATCTATTTCATGCTAAACCATGAGCGGCAAAAGCCAAAAAAATTAAGCAGTTTCCAATTTGAAGGAAGCATAGGTCCATTGAAAACCAGAGAGTTTGAAATCGGGCAGAATCTGGGTAGATATCAGCAGCCACAGATCACTTCCTATTGGAATGAAATCACCTATTCCTCCCTTTTCCGGCTAATAGCTGATGAAAAAAGTGACTGGTGGCTCGGGCCATCGCTTTCCCACCTGATCCATGTTCGCTACTCTCCCCGCTGGGACAATAGCGCAATAAACTATGATTTCAGCGGGAATCTTCAGGCTGAGGTTCGTTACCGCCGGAGTTTTGAGCTTTTTGGTAAAGCGATGAAAGGAAACATTGGACTTAAGCTTCCGGTAATCGGGTACATATCCCGGCCCATTTATGCTGGTGTTCCGGACTTTTTGGATCCGGAGCGGAGTTTCGAAAGTCAATTGTTTGAAAATACCAGCGTGAGTTGGCTAGGGGATTTTCCCAGAATTCAGTTTGATAACTTCATCGAGTTTCCCATCGCCGGGGGAAATAAAATCCGTGTGATTTACAATTGGGAGTACTATTCCTTTCAGGATCCCAATCCGGTGCAGACCGCCGCTCATACTTTTGGTATCAACTTTCTAATGCGCACCAAATGAAAAAGCTAACTGGAATTTGGACCCTGTGTATTTTGCTTGTTTGTGGATCATGTGAACAGCTCTTTCTAGACTCCCAGCCGGAAAATACAAATGCTGAGAATTTTGATGTGCTCTGGGAAGTGATGAATGAGCGCTATTCGCTTTTTGACTATAAAAAAATCGACTGGGATAGTGTAAGAAATGTGTATCGTCCGTTGGCCCTTCAGGCCCAAAGCGATACCGAGCTTTATGATGTATTTGCAGCCATGCTCAATACGCTTCGTGACGGTCATGTTAATCTTCGCACACCTTTCGATATTAGTAGGTATTTACCCTATTTGGGCGAACCTGCTAATTACAGTTTTGATGTTTTGGAGCAAAATTATCTTGGGGATTACCGCATTACTGGGTTTTTACTCAATCAGGAAATTGAAGGAGTGGGATACATCCATTATCGAAGTTTTGCAACGCCAATTTTGGATTCGGAATTGGATTTTGTCCTGGATCGCTTTAAAGGCCTGCTGGGGGTAGTTATCGACATCCGAAACAACGAAGGCGGAGATCCGGCAAACGGGCTGAAAATCATCTCCCGGATCATTTCAGAGCGAACCAGGTTGTATTCCTATCAGTTGAAAACCGGTCCCGCACCGGATGATTTTTCGGAGGAAAAGGAAGTTTTTTTAGATCCTGATACAGAAAATCCCAAATTTTCTGGACGAATCGTGGTGCTGACCAATCGGACGGTTTACAGCGCGGGAAGTTATTTTGCCGCCTACACCAAAGCCTTGCCTGATGTGGTGCTGATGGGAGATGATACCGGGGGTGGCTGCGGCGTGCCGGCAGGCTACGATTTACCGAATGGCTGGTATTTCAATTACAGCAGTACGATTGGCTACACGGTAGACGGGCTTAACTTCGAAGGAGGAGTCCCAGTTGACATCCGTGTAGAAATGACTCCTGAGGACATTGCGGCAGGGCGAGATCCGATCTTGGAGCGGGCGATCGAGTATGTGAAGGAGGGGCGTTAGTGTATTAATGGCCTTAAAAATCAGCTATTTTGAGGTGAAAGCAATTTCTGACCTCAATATTTAGGTTAAAAAGTAGTGCTTACATTAAAAATTCAAAAATTTAAGACCAAGTTTGCTTGGTTGAATAGATCGAATTGAATAAGTATTGAATTTGATTTTCGAGATTTTGGCTATAAATCGCTAGAATTCCTGCAAAGTTGGAAATCTGCATAGAAATGAAATCTAATCCTTTGCGTTTCTTCGTGTTCTTCGGGGTTCACATTTTTACTTCACCTCAAACACCGCCGATTCCCAAGGCCCCAATTCCAAATCGATCTCAGCCCCTTGATCAGTGACCCGGAGCTTCGTCTTCTTTTTTCCAAACATCAACTCTTTGATCTCCCGCTCGCCTTTTTCCAGATTCCATGTCTTCAGCAGTTCCGGAGAAAGTTTGAGTGTTGTTTTCACCGATTTGAATTCATCAAAGTTGGTTACCACTATTAGCTTCTGACTTTCATCCCAGCGAGCAAAAGCAAAGGCTTTGTCTGTGTAGGCTGGATTTTGCTTTCGGTTAAATGAATGCAATTCCATATACTCTCCCATCAGCGCCGAACTGTTTCTGGTGAAGTTCAGCACTTCGGAGTAGTAGTTTCGCAGCGCTTTTTCATTGGCTGAAAGTTGTCCTCCGTCAAATTTACCTCCGTTCATCCATTTCTGATGCTGCGGTACACCGATGTAATCAAAGATGGAGGTTCGGCTGGGATCACCAAAACCAGCATCTTCTGCTCCCGATTCGCCCACTTCCTGCCCAAAATAGATCATGGTAGGAGAAGTAGAAACCGTTGCAGAAACCACCATAGCAGGCATGGCTTTCCAGGGATTCCCCGCAAACTCCGGACTGGCAATGCGCTGCTCGTCATGGTTTTCCAGAAAGTGCAGCATGTGGTGCTCAATGTCTTTCAATCCTTCCAGAATAGGCACCAAATTATCCGTCGAACCATGACCCTGCATGATATGCTTCAGGGTGTCGTACAGCTCCACCTTGTCGTAGAGGTAATCCATTTTTCCCTTGTGGATGTAGTCTCTGTAGAGACTTGGGTTGTACACTTCGGCCAGAAGAAATGCTTCCGGATTGGTCTTTTTGATATGGGAATTCAAATAGGACCAGAACTCTACCGGAACCATCTCGGCCATATCAAAGCGGAATCCGTCCACTCCTTTTCCCAACCAAAACTGGGTGATGTCCTTGAACTTTTTCCATGAATCCGGCACTTCTTTGCCCTGCCAAAAGTCATAATGTGCTTTCCAATCCAAGGAATCCGCGCCGGTAGGCAGTTCGTCAAAATCCTTTTTTCCATCGGGACTTACTCCATAATTGATTTTAACTGTCTCGTACCAATCATAGAAATCAGGCTGAGCTAATCGTGAACCATTTCCTGTCCATTTAGCAGGGTTCTCATCAAATTTCCCGTCAGCCAAGGGATGCTTTTCCCCACCAAGTGGTTGATAGCCATTTTTGGGTTCGGGTACCTGAAAAGCTTCTCCCGGGATATAGTAAAAGTTGTTATCCTTGGCGTATTCGACCGTTTTATCATCATCCGCTCCGAAATCTTTCACTCCTTCGGGATTGTTTTTCCCCTCGTAATGCCGGGAAACATGATTGGGTACAATGTCGATGATCACTTTCATCCCATGCTTATGAGTTCGTGCAATCAGGGCTTCAAATTCTTCCATTCGCTTGGTCACATCCACGGCCATATCGGGATTGACCTGATAGTAATCCCGTACGGCGTAAGGGGAACCAGCCCTTCCTTTGATCACATCCGGATCATCTGAACTCACACCGATCTCCGGAAAATCTCCAATCACTCCATGATGCGGGACTCCCGTGTACCAGATATGGGACACCCCAAGCTTTTTGATCTCTTCCAAGGCAGTATCTGTGAAGTCGTTAAACTTCCCAACACCGTTTTCTTCCTTGGTTCCCCAAGGTTTGTTGGTGGTATTCGTATTGCCAAAAAGGCGGGTAAAAACCTGATAAACGACTATTTTCTGGGGTTTCATAGGTGTAGTGTCTAGAGGCTTTGGAGCTTGGCAGGAAAGGGCTGCAGCTACCATGACCGCCGGAATTAAAAATTTCTTCATCAGTTATCGAGTCAATCGGTACAATAAAATCGTATTTCTTTTTATCAAATCAGGGAATTGCTTCATGTTGATGGTTTCGCCTGGAGCATGCGCACCGCGACCCGAAGCCCCCAAACCATCCAAGCCGGGGAGAATTTCGGCCACATAGGCGATATCAGCCGCGCCCCGGCTTCCCGGATCGCCTGGCTTCACTTCACCCAATCCCATATCCAAACTGACCTGATTCAGGACAGCTGCCAATTCGAAGTTTTCTTCCCGAGGGCTCATAGATGGTATCCCATCTCGGAATGTGATTTCAGCATCGGTTTGATTGAGATTTCGATCCACTATTTCTTTCATTTTAGCACGGGTTCGCTCTTTTTGTTCTTCTCCCAAAAAGCGCAAATCTCCAGTCACGTAGGCTTCTCTTGCTACGATGTTGGTCTTCCCCAAGGCCTCTCCTCTTCCGGTGATGTCGTCATAGGAAATATCCGAACCGCCGATAATTTGTCCCGGGTTGAAGGTGAGGTACTGCTCACCGGCCAGTTCTTCCCGAAACTCTGTCAAAATTCGGGCAGCTTCATAGATGGCGCCATAGCCCACACTTTCGCGGAAAACCCCACTGGAATGACTTTGCCGACCGGAGGTTTTTAAAGTCCAGCCACTGGAACCTCTTCGTGCAACCGTTACCGTATTGAATCCCTGTGCTGTCTCATAGCCTAGGGCGATATCGTGGGATTTGGATCGCTCGATAAAATCTCTCCTAGAAAGCTCATTGTCTCCCGAACTTTCCTCATCTCCCATAAAATACACAGTCACGGTTCGGTCCTCCAAGAGTCCGAGTTCGTGAAGCGCTTTCAGGCTGGCAAAAACCAGCACATCTCCGCCTTTCATGTCATTGGCGCCTTGTCCGGTGGCAGTACTGTCATTCAGCCAAGTGAAGGGAGTGAAGGGCATGTCTTTTTCAAAAACCGTATCAATATGCCCGATCAGAAAGAGTTTTTTGCCTTTCGTTCCTTTCCGTGTGGCGACAAAATGCCCTGCTCGGTTCACTTCCGCAGGCACTTCGACCCACTCGGTTTGAAAGCCGATTTTTTCAAATTCCCGGGCGAAAACACGTCCTACTTCCCGCACACCTTCCTTGTTGAGCGAGCCGGAATTGATGTTGATGACTTCCTCGAGAAGTGCGACCGTCTCTTGGTAGTTTTTGTCGATCAGTTCTATCAGTTTCTGCTCGTCTTTATTGAGTTTTTGCTGCGCAAAGGAGAAAAGCGGAGACACCGCAAGGATTAGGATTAGGGTGAATTTTTTCATCTTTTTAGGATTTGAATTTTCGTGATTTCAACCAATCAGGAATGATGAATATAGAGGGTATCCCGAAAAGTAAAAATAAAGTGATTGACTTGAAGCCTGTAGGGAGTTTAGTTTGATTTCCCAAGCCGATTTCAATCGTATTGAAGGTTAAAAAAAGGAAGGTGAAAATGACAGCTACATTGAGTATACGAATCATTCTTCCATATTTCTTTTTCTGAGATTCGCTTTCACTTGGATTAACTTTGAACGGCAGATTAATTAATTCGGGAAGGGTACTGATAAATCGAATTATCAGATACATAAAAAAACCAAGGATTGGAAAAACCCAAATTACCCCCTTTCCCGCAAAGGCATCAGGAAGACCATCCGATCCAAAATGTCTTGGTAGACTGTCTGGAAGTCTTTCATAAAAAATAGTGGGAATAGCAAAGAGGGCTAGGATTGCAATTATACCTAGAATATCAAGGGTCAGATCAAAAGGATGAATCCTGCTTTTTTTCATAGGCGAAAAATAGGGGAAAATTTGGGTGGTGGCAAAGTTGGAATTTTAATCAGAGGATATTGGATTAAAAATTTGATACGGATCGCCCCTTTGGGGCTCTTGGATATCGAAATCTATGGATATTTCCCAGAATTGAATTCTGGGTTAGAACAGGGCGTGCCTTTGGCACTTATCTAATATTCCGGTTTAAATACCAATAGCGCTGAAGGCGCATTTTGTGTAAGCCCCAAATTCAATTTGGGGTAACAAATTTGGGATAACAATAGGAATTCCAGGGATTAGAGCCCTGAAGTGCCAGTCCCGATTAGCAAAAGCGATATCGGGAGGGCGAGATGTCATGTTCTAGATTATTTGATCAAACCCATCAGAATTTGACATGAATCAAAAGTCAATTCCCTTCTAAATTCAAATTTGAATTTTAGCTATTTTGGACGCAAACCAAGTTAATAGGACTTCGTTATTCAACATAATCACCAAATTCAATCAATATGAAAACCCTTTTCGCGAGCTTCGCTTTTTTTCTATTTTCCGCCCTGGCAATTCAGGCTCAAGATGCTGATGCTATTTTGGGAGTTTGGAACAATACCGAGAAAGACGGACGGATTGAAATTTACAAGGAAGGCAATAAATACTTCGGGAAAATCATTTGGCTAAAGGAGCCGACTGATAACGGCAAGCCTAAAACCGATGAAAATAATCCGGATGAATCGCTACAGGATAAACCAATTTTGGGCCTAGAGATTTTAGAGGGATTTACTTTTGAAGATGGTTCTTGGGAAAATGGGACTATATACGATCCTAAAAATGGGAAAACCTATTCCTGCGTGATGACCTTGAAGGACAAGGATATTTTGGAGGTTCGAGGGTATATCGGCGTTTCTTTATTTGGGCGTACGGTCGAATGGACTAGGGAAAAGTAGTAGCTATTCTCTCCCTTGGTCAGAATTCCATTGAAAATTTGGCTAATATTAGGCCTTCAACAGACCTATTATTATGGCCAATTTTAATATCGATGCCGACAAAAACCTAACCTACGACGCCATTGTCATCGGTTCGGGAATTAGTGGAGGCTGGGCAGCAAAGGAACTTTGCGAAGCCGGACTCAAAACCCTTGTCCTCGAGCGGGGACGTATTGTAGAGCATGTGGTGGATTATCCTACCATGACGCTGGATCCTTGGGAGCATGAACTCCGAGGAGGACTTACACCTGAGCAAAAAGCCAAACACCTGAAAGGCGGGCGTTCAGGTTTTATCGGAGCTTTCAATGAGCATTTTCATGCCAATGATCTGGAAAATCCCTACACGGAAGTCAAGCCGTTTATGTGGGTGAGGGCTCATCAAATGGGTGGTCGATCCCTGCTTTGGGGAAAGCAAACCTACCGCTGGTCAGACCTCGATTTTGAAGCGAATGTTAAAGATGGGCATGGGGTGGATTGGCCGATTCGATACAAGGATATTGAGCCTTGGTACACCTACGTGGAGAAATTCGCTGGAATCAGTGGGGAAGCTATAGGTTTGCCCCAGTTACCGGATTCTCATTTTTTGCCTCCTATGGAACTGAATTGTGTGGAAAAACACGTCAAGGAGCGTATCGAGAAGGATTTTAAAGGGCGAAACATGATCATCGGAAGGGTAGCTCATCTGACCGAGCCTTTGAATGGGAGGGGCAAGTGTCAATTTCGAAACCGATGCGATCGGGGATGCCCTTATGGAGCATATTTCAGTTCCAATGCGGTGACGCTACCTGCTGCCAATGCGACTGGTAACCTAACCATCCGGCCTTTTTCTATCGTACAGTCTGTGGTCTATGATGAACAAAAAGGGAAGGCCTCTGGGGTGCGTATTATCGACGCCGAAACCAGCGAAGAGATTGTGTACAAAGCCAAAATTATTTTTGTAAACGCATCTACGCTGAGTACCACCCAGATTTTAATGAATTCTACTTCCAGCCGATTCCCAAATGGTTTGGGAAATGACAGCGGAGAACTCGGACACAACTTGATGGATCATACTTATCGAGTCGGTGCGATGGGAACTGTTGAAGGTTTTGAAGATCAATATTACAAAGGTCGCAGACCAAACGGAATCTATATTCCGCGCTATGTCAACCTCAAAGATGGACCTCAGTCGGATAAATTTGTCCGTGGCTTTGGTTTCCAAGGCGGAGGCGGCAGAGCCGGATGGGGAGCAGGAAGCAATCAGGAGGCTTTTGGAGGAGATTTCAAAGACGGACTGATGAAGCCCGGACCTTGGGAGTTTTTCATCACCGGTTTTTCCGAATGCCTTCCTTACCATGAAAATCAGGTTTACTTAAATAAAGATGTGTTGGATAAATGGGGTCAACCCACGCTCTCGATCGATGCGGAATGGAAAGCCAATGAACTTGCACTCAATGATCAGGCGAGGCAGGATGCCAAGGAAATGCTGGAGCGAGCCGGGCTGAAAGATGTCATGGAATTTGACAATAAACATGAGATGGGCTTTGGAATCCATGAAATGGGAACTGCCCGAATGGGTAGAGATCCAAAAACCTCCGTTTTGAATGGGAACAATCAAGTGTATGGATGTGAAAATGTATTTGTCACCGACGGGGCATGCATGACCTCTTCCTCCTGTGTCAATCCTTCCTTGACCTACATGGCACTCACCGCCCGAGCTGCTAATCATGCCGTATCCGAACTCAAAAAACTCAACCTCTAAGCCATGAACAGACGCGACGCACTTAAAAAATCCGCTCTGGCACTGGGAGCAGCTGCTGGAGCTCCTACTTTACTGAGCTTGTTACAGTCCTGTGCGCAGCAGGATCGATTGACCTGGACTCCTCAGTTTCTATCCGAAGACCATGCGAGGTTTTTGTCCTCTTTCGTGGATTTCCTTTTGCCCAAAACCGAAACTCCGGGAGGTTTGGATGTGAAGGCAGATGTTTTCATCGACCTGATGTATGCTAAAACCTACGACGAGGAAGGGCAGAAGCAAGTAGTGGCTGATATTGAAAAATTCAATTCAGATTGCAAAGAAAAGTACGGAAAAGTATTTGCTGAGCTTTCTGAAGAGGAAAAAGCAGCCTGCTTCAAGGAGCAGGAGGCTAATTCTCCAAAATTTGCCAAAAAAGTATGGGGAGGAGATGTAGGCCCTCGGGAGCCAGTCGGGTTCTACAGAGGTCTGAAATCCACCGTACTTTGGGCCTATTTCAGTTCGGAAGAAATCGGAAAAAATGTCCTCAGTTATGATCCAATTCCTGGAGAATACCGGGGCTGTATGCCACTTTCTGAAATAGGAAACACTTGGAGTTTATAAAAATCAAAGCCGGGTTTTGCCCGGCTTAGTTTTTCTATTATGGATATTCGCTTTCTTACCAGTATTGACAAAAAGTCGGCTTATTGTCTGCTGAATGGATCAGAATCCGGAAGCTTCGGACTTCGGTCTTCCAACCAGTTAAGCAAAGAAAATAAGGGAAAGGCATGATTGCTGATAATCAGATTTTCTAATTATTCAATACCTGATTTTTCCATCAGTCTTTGAACAATCTGCATCGCGTAGCGCTGACCGATCTGCATGGTTTCTCCTGAGAGTTGAGGATTGATTTCCAAAGTTTTCTTTCCGATAGGAGAGGAGTAAAACTCAATCAGCTGAAGCATTTCTTCCTCAGTGTAGTATTTTTTGTAAACTTCCCCAACTTCAGCAATCAGCGCATCAGAAGTGATTTCTGCTTTGAATTCATCCCAAAACTCCGCAGGCACTGAAGCGGAAAATGCCGGGTTTTGCTTCATCATGTCCACCATTCCACTCATGGACTCTCCGATTTGCATGGCTTCCATCAAACGGCTGACAGTTTCATCGGATTGAGCCTTTGAGATGTTTGGAAGGATCAAACAAAAGAGGGCGATTGAAAAGATAATTTTTTTCATAAATGAAGAATTTAAAAGATATAGTAGTGTTTTGTCCGGCTATTTACCGAAAAACTTTTAATTTCTAAAAAATAAGTTTGAGTTTTTTTTAAATCCCTATTCCCCAGCTACTCCCGTCTGAATCTTTTGGTTTGATGCTAAAGGTCTCTCTGGTTCTTCTTCCACAGAAATTGCAGCCAAAACCTGAATAGCATCTCTTTTCACCAGCTCAAAGGCATCCTTATTCTCTGCCAAAATCGGTTCAGATGGTGGGATTTTTTCGCGAAGCCAATCTACTTGCTTTCCATGCTTCCAAAAACGGAAACAAAGATGCGGGCCTGTTGCCAAACCTGTGCTTCCCACATATCCGATCACCTGGCCTTGGCGAACTCTAGTCCCTTTTTTGATGCCTTTACCAATTTTGGACATGTGGAGGTACTGAGTAGAGTAGGTGCCATTATGTTTGATTTTGACATAATTGCCATTTCCTCTGCTATAGCCCGCTTCGACTACCGTACCATCGCCTACAGTTCGAATTTCTGTGCCTCGAGGCGCTGCATAGTCTGTGCCTAGGTGTGGTTTGTAGCGTTTTTGCACCGGATGGAATCGTCGAAGATTGTATCGAGAGCTTATTCGGGAATATTTCAAGGGATCGCGAAGAAAGGCCTTTTTCAAGCTGTTGCCCTCCTGATCAAAGAAGTTCATTTCCCCATTTTGCTCAAAAGGAATTGCATGATAAGGTTCGCCCATGTGCTCGAAATAAGCTGTTTGAATGCCTATTACCCCGACGGATTGATCTTCTACAAATTTTTCATCAAAAACGACCTTGAATTTATCTCCTTTCTGCAAACGCTGAAAATCAACAGACCATCCGTATAAATCTGCGAATAAGTCGATCAGGTCTGGGCCGACACCTTTTTCGATCATATCCACATAAAGCGAAGTTTGGATCACCCCGCCAATCTCACGGGTACGGATTTCCGCCGGCTTTTCCTTTTTGTAGATTTCCAAACTGTCCAGGTCAAAGACTACATATTCGGCAGCATTGGGTTCGTAGATAAAATAACGTGGCTTTACTGAAGTGGAATCTTCAGCAGTGATCAGTTTAAAATTCTTATTGAAAGCGATGTTTCTTACATCAAAAATTTCTTTGGATTTTTTAGCTAGCTCATCGATGATCTGATAGGGAACTTCAAATGGGGAAAGAATACTACCAAGTGTTTGATTTCTGGCTACTGTTCCCTCTATAATATTGAGTCCGGTGACATCTATTCCGTAGAGAAATTTAGCATTTGGATCGACGGCTAAGCTGTCTGTTTCTGAGATTTGATCGTCGAGGCTTTTATCGATATCTGTATTGGATCGGTCTGAAAAGTAATAGAAAGCTGCAAAAATTATTGCAAGTCCGAGAAGTCCGAGCCATTTATTGTTCATGAGGGGAAATTTGGGGTGAATAGAATGCTATCCGAAGGAAAACAAATGATGTATTTTCTCCAAGTCTTTTAACAAAAACTATTCCTTCTAAGGATAGTTTTGCTAAATTTTTCAAATCCTTCAGCTATTTAAGGCAAATCTCTCGAAATCTTTCAGTATTGGTCCTTATTCTCATCAAATAGATGATAGGCGAAAGCACAATTTTTTATCTTTGGCGTCCAAAACCAAATTTTGCTATGTATAGAAGTCACAACTGCGGCGAACTTCGCCTAGACCATGTCAATACTCAAGTCACTCTTGCAGGCTGGGTTCAGCGAGTAAGAAATAAGGGAGGCTTGATTTGGGTGGACCTTCGGGACCGCTATGGATTGACGCAGTTGATTTTGGAGGAAGGTTCCACTGCCAAAGAACTGCTTGATAAAGCCGGATCCCTGGGCCGGGAATTTGTCATTCAGGCAAAAGGTACCGTGATCGAGCGGACATCTAAAAATGATAAAATCCCAACAGGTAGTATTGAGGTGAAGGTAGCGGAACTCGAGGTCTTGAATCCAGCTAAACTTCCACCATTTTTGATCGAGGATGAAACTGATGGAGGTGACGATCTTCGGATGAAATACCGATACCTGGATTTGCGCCGGAATGTAATCAGACAAAAGCTCCAATTGCGTCATCGCATGATGCAGGAGACTCGGAAATACATGGATGCAGCGCAGTTTATCGAAGTAGAAACACCCGTCCTAATCAAATCAACTCCAGAGGGTGCAAGAGACTTTGTCGTACCGAGCCGAGTGAATCCGGGGGAATTTTATGCTTTGCCGCAATCTCCCCAAACTTTTAAACAGCTTTTGATGGTTTCGGGTTTTGACCGGTATTTCCAAATAGTCAAGTGTTTCCGTGACGAGGATCTTCGGGCAGATCGACAGCCTGAGTTTACTCAGATCGACTGTGAAATGTCTTTCGTGACACAAGAGGACGTACTTTCCATGTTCGAAGGGCTTACCAGACACTTGTTCAAAGAGGTAAAGGGAATAGAATTGGAGGAGGTCGGAAGAATGACCTTTGCCGATGCTATGCGATTTTATGGAAATGATAAGCCGGACCTTCGCTTCGATATGCGATTTGTGGAATTGAATGACCTTGCAAAAGGCAAAGGCTTTGGAATCTTCGATCAGGCTGAGTTGGTAGTAGGTATATGTGCCAAGGGAGCTGCAGAATACACCCGCAAGCAATTGGATGCCTTGACCGAATGGGTGAAAAGACCGCAGATTGGAGCTAAAGGCATGGTATATGTCAAGTATAACACAGATGGATCGTTGAAGTCGACTGTGGATAAATTTTACGGACAAGAGGACTTGACGGCATGGGCAGACGCTTTTGGTGCGGAGCCCGGCGACTTGATGCTCATTCTAAGTGGAGATACGAAAGTGGTGAGAAAGCAGCTTTCTGAGCTTAGATTAAAAATGGGAGAAGATTTGGGTCTTCGTGACAGAACAGTCTTCAAGCCTCTTTGGGTTGTAGATTTTCCTCTACTAGAATGGGATGAGGAGACAGAGCGATACCATGCCATGCACCATCCATTCACCTCTCCCAAGCAAGAGGATATCCCGCTTTTGGATTCCAATCCAGGAGAAGTGCGTGCCAATGCATACGATTTGGTAATAAATGGAGTGGAAATCGGTGGAGGTTCTATTCGAATTCATGACCGAGCCACTCAGCAATTGATGTTCAAGCATTTAGGCTTTAGCGATGAGGAAGCTCAAAAGCAATTTGGATTTTTGATGGAGGCTTTCGAGTATGGAGCACCTCCTCATGGTGGCATCGCCTTCGGTTTTGATCGTCTTTGCGCCATCTTCGGAGGCTCTGATTCCATCCGGGATTACATTGCCTTCCCGAAAAACAATTCAGGAAGAGATGTGATGATTGACTCGCCAAGTACCATTGCCGATGAGCAGCTGCAAGAACTTTCTATTCAGCTTGCCTTGAAGAAATAGGTCTTTATTCAGGTCTGAGGATGTAGGATCGGATTCCCATGACTATGAGTAATTGAGCAATCACATAAGTACCCATGATCATGATTCCAGCTTCGGGAAATTCAAAATAGAATTTGTTGATAGCGATCATGCCATCTGAGACAAAGAAAAAACAAGCCCCGACAAATACCTGCCAAAATGAGTCGGGGTTTACTCTTTTAAATCGTTCTCGAGCGGTAGTCACCATACTCACGATGATGATAATGTAGATGACAACGGGGATTTTTAGCGGACCAAGATTATTGTGAATCAGGAAATAGACAAAAGCTGCAGCAATGTAAATGGGCAGGTTGAAAAAGAACGTTCGGATGAAATTCACATTAAAAATCCGGTTTGGGTTTCGCTGTGAAATCTTAAAGGCGATGATGTAACAAACCTGAGCCAAAAGGAAGGCCCCTAATCCGTAAATGAACAAATTTTCCCATAGTAGCAGGACATCTCCAATAAGTGAAAATATCAGTGCTCCCATCATGGCTTTAGAAAGCAATGTCCAAGAAATTGGCTTTGTGATTAAGTAAAAATAGATGATCAAACTTGTGACTATCAATGGTTTGGAATAAATTCGTGCCTCATCAAGGCCTTTGATAATCAGCGCAAAGTCTGCCATCGATGCGAACAAAAAGAGGTAAAGCCAGAGTATGTTTTTGTTTTTCAAGCTAGGTGAGGATTTAATGTCAGGATTTGAAGAGGTGAAAATAGAAAATAAGTCTTACATCAGTTAAGGCGATTACAGAGAAATATTATTTGACTAATTTCCATCAAATAAAAATAAAATTTTAAAAAATGGAATTAATCAGAATAAAAAATTAAAAACCGATAAAATTTGATGATTTAGCGAATATTTATTCTGACCCAATGTTAAGAAAATGTTAATAAATGCTAAATTTGCGCAGTAAAAATTAACACAGAGTACCCCGCAAAGAAGTATGTCAAAATTACCTTTGCGCTGTAATTGATAAAACCAACTTTTACTAAACCAAAAAAACATGAGGCAAAATTTACTCAAAAACTTAGTGACTGTTCTTTTGCTGGTATTCAGCAGCACATGGGCAATGTCACAAGGTGTGACGACAGGTAACATCCAAGGGGTGGTGACTGAAGTATCAGGCGAACCACTTCCAGGTGCCAACATAGTCGCGACACACGAGCCATCCGGTACCCGTTACGGGGCAGTGAGTAACTTGGAAGGTCGATTTGTACTTCCAAACATGCGTGTAGGTGGACCTTACACAGTACGAATCACCTTTGTGGGATTCGAAGATCGTCTATTCGAAGGTATCGTTTTGGGTCTAGGTCAGACTTATACCCTGAATGCATCTCTTTCTGATGGATTGGAATTGGAAGCAATCGAAGTAATCGCCTCCCAAGATGCGATCATGAATGCTGATAAAACCGGTGCAGCTTTGAACTTGACAGGAGATAAAATCAACTCTCTTCCAACGATCAACCGTAACATCAATGACTTTACACGTTTGACTCCTCAGTCTAACGGAACTTCATTTGCAGGTACTTCTAGCCGATTCAATAACTACACCATTGACGGTAACATCTACAATAACAACTTCGGTCTTGGATCAGGTCAGTTTGCCGGATCCAACCCAATCTCCCTAGATGCGATCGAAGAAGTACAAGTTAACTTGGCTCCTTACGATGTGCGTTTGGCAGGATTTACCGGAGCATCTGTAAATGCTATTACTAAGTCAGGTACAAACGAATTTTCTGGATCTGCTTATTACTACTTGAGAAACGATCAAATGATCGGTGATAAAGTAGGTGAGACAAGATTGCCAGTAGATGACTCTAAAAACGAAATCGTAGGTTTCCGTTTAGGTGGTCCAATCATTAAGAACAAATTGTTCTTCTTCGTTTCTTACGAAACAGAAACTGAAGCTGTACCAAGTTACACAAAAGTAGCTGCCCGTCCAGGTTTAGAGCCTGATGGTTTGACAGTTTCCAGAGTTCCTGCTTCTGATCTTGACTTCATCAGCAATCAGTTGCGTTCGCTTTATGACTACGAAACTGGTCCTTACGAAAACTATCCTTTTGCCTCTGAGCAGGAGCGTTTCAATGCAAGATTGGACTTCAACATCAATGACAATCACAAATTGTCAGTGAGATACAACAACTACACGGCTTTCACAGACGTGCGTACCAACGGAAACTCTATCCGTTTCATCTCTACTCGATATAGAAATACTTCTAGAACAGGTATTGAAGCGATGAACTTCCGTAATACCAACTACACCAACGACAGAAATGTACAGTCTTGGGTAGCTGAATTGAACTCCAGAATCGGAGCTAACATGTCAAACCAATTCAACATTGGTTTCACATCAATCACAGATCCTAAGCGTGGTATCCCAGGTGGACAGGCTTTCCCATTCATCGAGATTTTGGAGCCAGATGCTTCAGGTAACTTGCTTTATTACACCTCTGTAGGTAATGAATTGTTTACTGTAGGTAACTTGTTGGAAAACAACATCTTCAACGTAACCAACAACTTCTCCCTATACAAAGGAAAGCATACCTATACATTTGGAGCTAACTTTGAATACATGACCTTTGACAACGCGTTCAACCCTGTATTCAACGGTTTTTACCGATTCAATAGCTATGATTCATTCGTTGAATCAGTTATCAACAGAACTCCTGGAGCATATCCAGATGCTTTCGCAAAGAGCTTTGCCCTAGACGGATCTACTACTCCTCCAACCGATCAGACTCGATTTGGACAGTTTGGTATCTATGTACAGGACGAATATCAGGTAACCTCTAAATTGAAAGTGACTGGTGGTCTTCGTGTAGACTTCCCATTCTACCCTATCGATATTCCAAGAAACCAATTGTTGGATAACTTGAATAAGACCTTTGAAACTCCTGATGGAACAATCACTCCTGATGTAAGTACATTCCCTAAAGTAAATCCTCTTTGGTCTCCACGTGTTGGTTTCAACTGGGATGCAAAAGGTGACAGAACTACTCAAGTACGTGGTGGTACAGGTATCTTCTCAGGTCGTATTCCATTTGTATGGCTTTCTAACCAAGTAAATGGTTCAGGTGTGGTTCGAGGTGGACTTGGATATGAAGGTGATGAAGTAGCTGAGGCTTTCGGACCTAACTACGTATTCAATCCGGATGTAACTTTCGGAAATCCTGAGAATCCTGGACAGTCTCTTTCTAACGAATTGAACTTGACAGACCGTGACTTCAAGCTTCCTCAAGTTTGGAGAACCAACTTGGCAATCGATCAAGTGCTTCCTTTCGGAATCATCGGTACTGCTGAATTCATCTACTCCAGAGACGTAACTACTCCGATTGCTTACAACCCAGTAGTTCGTACTCCTGATGGTACACTTAACGGACCAGATCAGCGTCCTTTCTGGAATGGCACTAACTATTCCAATGATTCTGATTTCCGAAACGTGTTCTACTTGACCAATGCAAGAAGAAATGCTAACTACTACTCTATCACTGCTCAGTTGCAGAAGGAGTTTGAAAATGGTTTCTCTGCTATGGTTGCCTACACCAGATCAAGATCTCAAGATCTGGATGCAGCGGGAGGTTCTCAAGCGATCTCTTTGTGGCCAGCGACTGTTCAGTCTGACAGAAACAACCCTGAGTTGAGCTTTGCAGGATTCGATGTTCCAAACCGTGTGATCGGTACTCTATCTTATCAGACAGAAACTTCTACCATCACCTTGTTCTATGAAGGTGCTGATGCAGGCCGATTCTCTTATACTTACTCTGGAAACTTTGGGGACGCATCTAACCGATTGATGTATATTCCTAACTCTGCAAACGAGTTGAACTTCCAAGAATTCACGCTAGGAGGTAGAACGGTGACTGCAGCTGAGCAGGCTACTTTGCTTGATGCATATATCAACCAGGATGAGTACCTAAGTGCTAACAGAGGTTCTGTTGCTGAAAGAAATGGTGCATTGAGACCATTTGTTAACAGATTCGATCTTCGATTCACTCAGGATTTGGTATTCACTAATGACAAGAAAAACAGATTGCAATTATCTATCGATATATTGAACATCGGTAACATGTTCAACTCTGAGTGGGGCATCCAGAAGTTTGCTTTCCAAAACAACCTATTGAACTATAGAGGTATCAACGAAGCTGGTGAGCCAGTTTACAGATTGAATACAGTTCCAGGAACTTCTGACTTCCCAACTGAGACTTTCCGTACTACCACTTCATTGGGTGATACTTGGAGAATGCAAGTTGGTATTCGATACATATTCAATTAATTCTTACAGATTTTATGAAAAAAGGCACCTTTTCGAGGTGCCTTTTTTTATTTTGCAGCATATAAGGATCAAAACTTTCGAAAAATGAGGCACTTACCTTTGTTGATTTTTTTCTTTTTGGCATCAATTAATTTGGCAAATGCTCAAACGGATTCGCTGGTTTTTAAGAATACAAATCTCATCATTGGAGAGATAAAAAGTATGGACCGTGGAGTAATCATCATAGAGACGGATTACTCTGACAGCGATTTTAAGGCTGAATGGGAGGAAATTGTAAAAATCCAATCCAAGACCAACTTTTTGATAAGCTTAGTGGATGGAAGGAGATTTAATGGAAAAATAAGGAGTGTATCAGATAATGAAGTTAAGATCACCTTTTATGATCCGGAATCGCTTATTAGGCTAAAGAAGAAACAGATTTCAAAAGATACTGAAGGCTCAGAATCAATCATTGTCCCCATTTATGACATAGTTTATTTAAACGCCCTGGATGAAGGTTTTTGGAGCAGACTTTCTGCAAGTATAGATTTTGGGTGGAGTCTTACAAGAGCCAATAATCTACGGACTGTCAATCTCCGAAGTGGTTTGGGTTATTTGGCTGATCGATGGAAATTTGGATCATCATTTAATGGTCTCCGTTCCACTCAAGATGAAATTGAGCCTGTAAGAAGGTCCGATGGGAATATCTCCTATGTGTACTTTCTCCAAAAAGACTATTTTTTAATTTATGATTTGACCTATCTATCGAATACAGAGCAGTTGATAGCTTCCCGAGTCGGTAATAAAATCGGAATTGGTAAATATGTGGTCAGGACGAATAAGTCTTATTTTGGTTTTCAGGTTGGGGCCAACTTAAACAATGAACAATTTTTGGACGATAGTCCTGGAAAGAGGTCCGGTGAGTCCTTTTTAGGGGCGGAAGTAAGTCTTTATGATATTGGGGACCTGAAATTGCTAAGTAATCTTACCACTTACCCTAGCTTAACTGAAAAAGGTCGATTCAGGGCGGATTTTAAGCTGGATATCAAATATGAATTCTTGTCGGATTTTTATATCAACCTAGGAACTACTCTCAACTTTGATAATCAGCCTGTAGAATCAGCAACTACCCTCGATTACATTATCCAGACTACAGTAGGTTGGAGTTTGTGATTTCCTGAATCAATTGACCTTTTCTGAGTTATTGTTTCAATTCGAATCAATAAACATCCTTGATTTTTTCCTTTGGTCGAAGCCATCTGCCTTCAGTATGTTTTTCGCAATTTATTCTAGTTGATTGTGGATACTTTTGTGTAATTGAACCAAGCTAGGTCTATCCGAGTTTAGCCTTCATGTTGCACTACAAAAGATATCCGAATCCCAAATCTGACGAATGGGTGGTCTTTATCCATGGGGCCGGAGGCTCTTCGGTGGTCTGGTATAAGCAGATCAAGGATTTTCGGGAAGAGTTTAATCTATTGCTCATTGACCTGAGAGGACATGGGAAGTCTACCAACTTGCCGCAGGCCATATATCAGAAGGAGTACACCTTTGAAGATGTTACGCAGGATGTTATTGAAGTTTTGGATCATTTGAAAATGCCTCCTGCACATTTCATGGGGGTATCACTAGGTACTATTTTGGCAAGACAGTTGGCAGAAATGGAGCCCGAAAGAGTCAAATCATTGGTTTTAGCAGGTGCCGTGACTAGGCTCAATGCGAAATCAAGAGTTTTGGTATTCTTAGGAAATACATTCAAAAAGGTAATTCCTTACATGTGGCTTTACAGTTTGTTTGCGTACGTGATTCTTCCTAGGAAGCAGCACACTGAATCCCGGAATTTATTTATCCGGGAGGCGAAAAAGCTTTGTCAGAAGGAATTTATCCGATGGTTCAAATTGACCGCAGATATCAATCCGCTACTTCGATATTTCAAAGAGGTAGAAATAAAAATCCCAACCTTATATGTGATGGGAGATCAGGATATCATGTTTTTGGAACCTGTGAAAAAAATCGTCAAAGAACATAAAAATGCCAGTCTTAAGATTCTTCAAACTTGCGGGCATGTCGTAAATGTGGAGCGCCCTGCAGAATTTAATCAGTATTCAATGGCTTTCCTTAAGAGTATAAACTAATAATCAAATCCAGTACTTTTCTGTATGAACAAGCAGACAAAAATCATCCTTTTTGTAGTCATTCTTCTAGTAGTGGCCGCAGCAATTTTGTACCCAAGACTTGACCTCAGAAAGTCAAACGACACTTCTGTAGCGTCTGCGGGAGCAGGTCCTGGACAGCCTTCTGCCCTACCTGTGAAGGTGGTTAAGCTTCAAAGAGAGACCCTCACCAGTCAGCTTCAGGTGACAGGTAGCATTCTAGCCAATGAATCGGTAAGCATTCGTCCTGAAGTGTCCGGCTTGGTCACTAGAATAGCCTTCAAAGAAGGACAATATGTAAAAAAGGGTACGCCACTTCTTTACTTGGATGATGATGAGTTGCAGGCTCAATATCAACGCCTTCAATACACTCAAAAGCTTTATGAAACTCAAGAGAATCGTCAAAAACAACTTTTAGAAAGAGAAGCGATCAGCCAGGAAGAATATGATATCGCTCTTAACCAGTTCAATACAACAATTTCTGATATCAAACTGGTCGAAGCCCAACTTGCAAAGCGAATCATTCGAGCGCCATTTGATGGAATTCTTGGCCTTAGGGAAGTATCTGAAGGAAGCGTGATTGGAACGGCTGATGTCATCACAAATATTGTGAATATTGACCCGATAAAGATTGATTTCTCCATCCCTGAGCGATACAGCAATCAGGTTGAAGTAGGGGCTCCGATTTACTTCACCAATGAATCTTCCGAAAAAGAATTTGAAGGAACTGTTTACGCATTCGAGCCTCAGATTGATGCGGCTACCCGAACGATGAAACTAAGGGCTCAAAGCCCTAATAAGGATAATTTATTTCTCCCAGGAATGTATGTGCGAATTCGCTTTATCCTAGGAGAGACAGAAGATGCATTGATGGTACCTGCAGAATCCGTGATTCCGGAGTTGCAAGGTTATAAGGTATATGTGGTGGATGCTGAAAATAAAGCTCAAGAGCGAGTAGTCGAAATCGGCACCCGGACAGATACTCAAGTACAAATAGTCAGTGGTCTGGAAGAGGGAGATCTCGTCCTTGCCACGGGAGTCCTTCAAGCGCGACAAGGAATGCCTGTAGAATACACACAAATCAACTAAGATGGCTAGCTTATCCAATCTCAGTATTAATAGGCCGGTTTTGGCCATCGTGATGTCCCTGATCATCCTACTTTTTGGTTCTATTGGGATTTCACTTCTAGGTATCCGGGAGTTTCCCAGTGTTGATCCGCCTGTAATTAGTGTGCGTACAAATTATGTGGGTGCCAATGCCGACGTGATTGAAGCACAAATCACTGAACCGCTAGAAGAGGCCATTAATGGTATTCAGGGGATCAAATCTCTGACTTCGACCAGTAACGATGGTTCCAGTAGCATTACTGTTGAGTTTGACGTGGGAGCGGATTTGGAAGCTGCTGCCAATGACGTGCGAGATAAAGTCGCAGGGGCACAGCGCAACCTTCCTCCAGATGCAGAGCCTCCGGTAGTATCCAAGGCTGATGCCGACTCTCAACCCATTGTATTTTTGAATGTCAAAAGTGACGAGCGGACCCTATTGGAGCTTTCGGATATTGCTGATAATATTTTCAAAGAAAGACTTCAGACCATTCCTGGAGTCAGTAGAGTTCAAATCTGGGGTGAAAAAGAGTATGCCATTAGGCTACGTATGGACCCTTTGAAAATGGCGTCTTATGGAATCACTCCACTTGATGTTTTGCAGAAAGTACAGTCTGAAAACGTAGAATTACCATCAGGACGAATAGAAGGAGAAACCATTGAACTGTCTGTCCGAACAAAAAGTAGACTTTCCACGCCACAGGAATTCAATCAACTGATCATCAAAGAGGATAAGAATAATATTGTTCGTTTTCAGGATGTAGGAAAGGCGGAATTGGCGGCTCTCAATGAGCGAACTGTACTCAAGCGGGACGGAGTTCCGATGGTTGGTGTAGTATTGGTTCCATTGCCAGGATCTAACAATATTGAAATCGTCGATGAGTTTTACAGACGACTTGAATTTATCAAAAAAGACTTGCCGGCAGATGTAGGTTTGCAGATTGGTTTTGATTCTACGCAGTACATCAGAGATTCGATTTCTGAGGTACAGGAAACCATCATCACTGCCTTCATCCTGGTGGTTGCAATCATCTTCCTGTTCTTAAGAGACTGGAGAACTACTTTTATCCCGGTACTGACTATTCCTATCTCATTGATTGGGGTGTTCTTTATCATGTACTTGCTAGATTTTTCCATCAATGTTTTGACTTTGTTGGGGATTGTACTGTCAATTGGATTGGTAGTGGATGATGCGATTGTAGTGCTGGAGAATATCTACGCCCGAATAGAGAAGGGCGAAAAACCACAAGATGCAGCAGCCAAGGGCGCTGAAGAAATCTTCTTTGCGGTAATTGCGACCACAGTTGCACTCGCAGCGGTATTCTTGCCAGTGATTTTCCTAACCGGAACGACCGGAAGGCTATTTAGAGAATTCGGAATTGTAGTAGCAGGAGCCGTAATCATTTCATCTTTTGTGGCCTTGACTATGACCCCGATGTTGAGCTCAAAATTGCTGAAGCGTCGAGAAAAGCATAATTGGTTTTACAATAAGACAGAACCAATTTTCGTATGGCTTAACGATGGATACGATGCCTTATTGAGTCAATTTTTCAAGGTGAGGTGGATTGCATTTCTTTTGATTGGAGTAATGGGATTTGGGATTTATTGGATGTTCAACGAAATCCCTTCAGAACTTACGCCAACAGAAGATAGAGGTGAAATCCGAATTAATATGTCGGGTCCAGAAGGTGCTACCTTCGGCTACATGGATCGCGTGATCGATGAGATGGTTGCTGATTTCAAAGCGACCATCCCAGAAGAAGAACTGGCTGGGATCATCTCTGTAACTTCACCGGGCTTTGGTACGGCTAGTACCAATTCGGGTTTTGGGCGATTGATCTTGACTGATGCTGAAAACAGGACCCGATCGCAGCAGGAAATTTTCTCGGCAGTCAATCAAAAGCTTGCTGGATATACAGCTGTCAGAGCATTTGCTTCCCAGCCTCAAGCAATTGGTAACCGTCGAGGAGGCTTGCCTATTCAGTATGTGCTTCAGGCACCAACTCTTGAAAAGTTGAAGGAGGTCATCCCTCCCTTCATGGAAAAAGTTGGTCAAAGTCCTGCCTTTATCTTCTCTGATATCAATTTGAAGTTTACTAAGCCGGAGCTTGAGATCGAAATCGATCGTGAAAAAGCTCGAAATATTGGTGTCTCAGTTCAAGAGATAGCCCGGACCTTGCAATTATCATACTCAGGACAGCGCTTTGCCTATTTCATCATGAATGGTAAGCAGTATCAGGTAGTAGGAGAGATGCAGCTTGAGGATAGAAATGAGCCATTGAATCTAAGAATGCTCTATGTCCGGGCTGAAAATGGGGAGTTGGTTCAGTTGGATAATTTGGTGAGGGTTGTTGAAACAAGTACTCCACCTCAGCTTTACCGTTTTAATCGATTTGTATCAGCCACCGTCTCTGCAAACTTAGCCGATGGCTACACCATCGGTCAGGGACTTGAAGAAATGGACCGTGTAGCAGATGAAGTGCTGGATGATAGCTTTTCGACCGATGTTTCTGGACCTTCAAAGGAATTCCGGGAGAGTTCTAATAGTTTGATCTTTGCGTTCCTGTTTGCATTGGTCTTGATCTATTTGGTTCTTTCTGCTCAGTTTGAAAGCTTCAAAGATCCGCTGATTATCATGTTTACAGTGCCTTTGGCATTATTTGGAGCGCTCTTGACTTTATGGTCTTTTGGCTTTACACTGAATATTTTCTCTCAGATCGGAATTATCATGCTTATTGGTTTGGTGACCAAAAACGGAATTCTGATTGTGGAATTTGCCAATCAGCGAAAAGCACAGGGCATGTCTGTGAATGAGGCAATTTATGGAGCAGCAGTCGCTCGTTTCCGGCCGATCTTGATGACCTCACTTTCGACTATTTTGGGTATTCTCCCTATTGCTCTTGGACTGGGAGCCGGTGCAGAAAGTAGGGTACCGATGGGCGCAGCCGTAATCGGAGGACTTACTTTCGCCACTATTTTGACATTGTTCGTCATTCCAGCTATTTATACATATCTGACTTCTAAAGAAGCAAGACTCGCAAGAACCTGATGAAGAAAATTTTGATAGGCCTGATTTTAGGCCTGATGACACAGCCTTTACTAGCACAAGACCAAGAACCGCTGGATTTGGAAAAAGCCATTCAGCAAGGATTGGAGAATAATTTTCAGGTCAAAATTGCCGTGGAGACGATCAGTCTTCGACAGGGTGAAATTGGTCTGGGTTGGTCTGCTTTCTTTCCGGTGGTGGATGCGATTTATACTCGAAGCTATGCTAATGAAGATGTGGTTCAAACCTTTCGGAATGATCCTGAAACGCCCATAGAAATTCTAGGGGCAAGAACTCAATCAGAAAATTTTACAATGGCTGCAATTTATGGGTTTCGTCCCGAGGCAGTTGTTGCGATCAAGCGGCTTGGCCAACTCGCTGAGATTTCTGAATTGGATGCAAAAGTTGCGGTTGAAAATACCGTAGCAGCGATTTCTACAGCCTATTATCGATTGGTTTTGGAGCTTCAGCGTTATGAAGTTTTGGAGCGCACGCTCGAACTCAGTCAGGCAAGATTGGATATTGCGCAAGCCCAATATGAATTGGGTGGTGCAGGAAAAAGAGATTTTCTGACTGCAGAAGTCGATTATAACACGGATTTGAGCCTATTGAAAAGTCAATCCCAGGTAATCGAAGCTGCTCGGATTAATCTCAATGAACTGATGGCTCTTGAGCCCGGTGTTAAATTTTTCGTCAATGACACGATCACGGTGGGTGATGAATTGAGATTGCTGGATTTGGAAGAAAATGCCTTGCTTCAAAATAAGCAGTGGCTGATCACCCAGCGGCAGGAAAACGTAGCCTTCCTACAGCTTCGAGAGCTTCAGGTCGCAAGACTGCCTGCGATCAACTTGAATGCAAGCTATGCAGACAATACTTTTAATTCCGTTGCTGGTTTTTTGATTCAAAACCAACGATCCGGTTTTAATTACGGAGGCAATATTTCCTTCAATCTCTTTTCTGGATTTGCACTCAACCGTCGGATTCAAAATGCCAAGGTGCAGCAACGAATTCAGAATTACACGGTGGATCAATTCGAGATTCAGCTGAAATCAGACCTCTACCGGGCATTTAATACCTATATGAACAATCGGGAGCTTCTGGAAATCGAGCAGCGTAACTATGCCGTGGCCAAGGAAAGTAGCGAGATAGCATTGGAGCGGTTTCGATTGGGTATAGCCTCGTATCTGGAGTTTCGGGATGCTCAGGTCAATTTGTTGACAGCAGAAAATAGACTGATCACTTCCATTTACAATATCAAAGAGCAGGAAATAGAACTCATGCGTCTATCAGGGAAAATTTATTTTGAAAACAGCTCTGATCAATTGCCTCTGAACTGATTTTTAAACTTCATCGGTATCCGCGTGAAGATGACCAAATTGTATTTTGGCATACCATTTGACTATCAGGCTTTTCGAACCAACTGAGAGTTGATCTCTCGTGTATGTACAAAGCCTTTCGAATCATTAGTACCTTTCTAATTCTTAGCTTATTTGGGGTTCAGTGCACCTTTTTAGAAAAGTATTTTCTCTCCCCTGAAGATGAGCCATCTTATTTTCTAGATCTCAAGGGGATCAAAAATCGAGGAACTTTACGGGTTGCTGTTGATAATAATTCGACGGGATACTACATCTACCGAGGTAGAATGATGGGGTACGAGTATGAGATGCTTCGTGACCTTACCGAAGAATTGGAGCTGGGTCTTGAAATCAAGGTGCTCACGGAAATCGATGAAGCATTTGATCAGTTGAATTCCGGAGGAGTGGATTTGATTGCCATGAATCTTGAGTTTGATTCTTTGAGGTTTCAGAAAGGAAATTTTTCGAAACCTCTTGGCACCATCAACACCGTCTTGGTTGGGTCAACCAATTCGCCTCGTATTCAGAGTTGGGAAGATTTGGAGGGGGATACCATCTATGTCAGAAAAGGAACAATCTACAAGTCACAGCTTTGTAGGATCAAAGATTCCTTGAATGTGAATTTTACCATTGAAGAATCTAAGCTTCACGAGGAAACACTGATCGAGAAAGTGGTTTCGGAGGAAATTCGGTGGACGGTAGCCGATCAAAATATTGCGAGAGCAAATGCAACCTATTTCGATGGACTGAATATCTCCTGGAAGATATCTGAGGCCAAAGAGGTGGGCTGGCTTGTTCGGAAAAACTCTCCTCAGCTCCTTCAAGTTGTGAATACTTGGATCGAGGAAAATGAAAAAAAGTTGATTCCTATCCTCTATTCCAAATATTTCTTGAATTCCAAGAATAGTTATTACCGTTCTACGAGTCCCTTTTCATCTTTGGCAGGCAATCGTATTTCGGTTTTTGATGATCTGATCAAAGAAGGCGCCAGGGAATTGGGTTGGGATTGGAGACTATTGGCTTCTTTGGTATACAGAGAGTCTCGCTTTGATACGGCAGCCACTTCTTACGCTGGAGCCCAAGGCTTACTTCAGCTGATGCCGGTTACCTTGGAGCGATTTGGGGTAGAAAATCCAAATGATCCGATCGAATCTCTTAGAGGAGGAGTTCGATACCTGAGGTATTTGGATAAGTTTTGGTTGGAGCGGGTACCCGAAGTCAATGAGCGAATCAAGTTTATTCTAGCCAGCTATAATATTGGTCATGGACACGTAGAAGATGCTTGGAGACTAGCCTTGAAATACGGAGCCAATACCCAAACATGGGAAGAGGTAGCAGAATACCTAGCCCTCAAGAGCGATCCAGAATATTACTTAGATCCTTTAGTACGAAGTGGCTTTGCCAAGGGGCATCTAGCTGTAAACTATGTACGGGATATCCTAAGCGTATTTGAATCCTATAAGGCTTTGGTCGAGCCTTAACTTACTCTTTTAGCTCAAACAGGGCCTCAATTTCAACCGGGATATTATCCGGCAGCGAGCCCATTCCCACTGCAGAACGAACCCCAATTCCATTATCTTCTCCCCATATTTCTGCGAAAAGCTCACTACATCCATTGATGATATAAGGGTGCCTTTCAAAGTGCGGTACGCAGTTGACCATGCCCAAAACTTTGATCACACGCTTTACCCGGTCCAAGCTTCCCAAATTAGCTTTGATTGTGGCAAGCATAGCTAGACCAACTTGTCTTGCTGCTAGTTTTCCCTGCTCGGTATCCAAGTCTTCGCCCACTCTGCCGATAATTAAAGTTCCATCGGATTTGACCGTGCCATGTCCGGAAAGGTGTAGGTATTTTCCATCGATTAGGAATGGTTTATATACACCAAGAGGTTTTGGTGCAGGAGGGAGTTCAAGGCCTAGTTTTTTAAAGTTTGATTCTGGAGAGTTCATTTTTTATAGGTGTTTAAATCCAAGTTTAATTTAGTGTAGATACTTGATATAATCTAACTAATCGAGCATTGACCAATGATCTCTTTCAGCCCTAGATAAAAAAGTCTAAAATCAATACGCCAATCAGTCCAATGATGGCAACCAATGTTTCCATCAAGGACCAGGTTTTGATCGTGTCTTTGATACTTAGATTGAAAAATTCCTTATACATCCAGAATCCCGCATCATTGAAATGAGAAAACATCAAGCTTCCTGCTCCAATGGAAAGGACCAATAAGTTTGGGTCTACGTTCATTGTATGGATAATGGGAGCGATAATTCCTGCGGTGGTCAGACCGGCTACGGTAGCAGAACCCACGCAAACGCGAATAATTGCAGTGATAGTCCAGGCAAGAATCAGTGGGTGGATGGGCCAGTCTTTGAGGCCATCCGCTATTTCCTGACTCACTCCTGAGTCGGTAAATATCTGCTTCAATGCTCCTGCTCCAGCTACAATCAGCAAAATCATGGCAATATCTTTGGTGGCCTGAGTGTAGCTGTCCATGAGTTTTTTCATAGAGGTTTTTCTTCGAATGCCTAGCGAGTAAGTAGCATAGAGCACTGATACAAGCATCACCACTCCGGGGTCACCCAAAAAGCCGAATAGAGGTCTTAAAGGACTGCTTTCTGGAAGTCCCAAGCTAATGACAGTAGTTGCAATCAGTAGAAAAACAGGCAAAAGTGCGGTAATCAAGCTATTGGCTATTCCAGGTAATTCGCTTTCCTCCCGGACCTCCGCTTGGAAAGTTTCCAAGGGCTTGGCTTGGATATTTTTCAGGCTTTTAGCAAAAACAGGCCCTGCCAATGCTACTGTAGGAATGGTGATCAACAAGCCGTAGAGCAAGGTTAAACCCATATTGGCATCAAACTGTGCGACAAGGGCTGCAGGAGATGGATGAGGAGGTAGAAATCCATGGGTCACTGATAAGGCTGCTAAAAGTGGAATACCCACATACACGGCGGATAAGCGATATTGATAGGCAACTGTGAAGGCCAGAGGCACTAAAAGGACAAAGCCTACATTGTAGAAAAGGGGAATTCCAACAATGAGGCCTGTGAGTGACATGGCCCAAGTGATGCGGTTTTTGCCAAATAGTTTCATCAAAAAGCCCGCTATCCGCTGTGCAGCGCCGCTCTCGGCCACTAATTTCCCTAACATAGCTCCCATCACGATGACCACGACCAAATCCCCAAGCAGACCTCCCATTCCTTTTTGTACCGAACCTGCAATCTGATCGGCAGGGAGGCCCAAAAAAAAGCCTGCTACTATGGATGAGATCAGAAAGGCTAAAAATGGATTGAGCTTGGCCCAAACGATCAAAATCACCAATAAGGCAATACTGATCAGGACGAGAAGGATGGTCATAGGTTTTTGCTAGGTTGGAATTTCAAGATAGGAAATATCTATTTTTTGAAAATACCGATCAAAAAATAGATGACTTGAACTTCCATCAAACATTATTTTCTAATCCATCTAAAATTCAGTTGAATTTCGCTTGAGTTGATTTGGATGAAATAGAGCCCTGGCCTTAGCCGTTTCAAATCTGAGATTAGCTGCGGAGAGTCTAAGGATTCTTGAATTAAGGATGTTCCATTTTTATGGAAGACCTTGATCTCTGCAGTCTGAGGGTCAATTTCGGTAGGAAGTTTCAGGTGTAATGGACCTGTTGTATAAGGGTTTGGATATATAATACCATTCTCTGGAATTGAATTTATTGGGTTTAACCTGACTGTGGTAGACCAAGAGATCAGATCAGTCGTCTCTTCCACATGCTTGATGCGGTAAAAATAAGTCTTGAATTTTTTTGCCGTGACATCCTGCCAATCGTATCTGCCTTGCTTCTCAGGATCCGATTCAACCGCACCCAAGAGATCCCATGTGTCTAATGGATTTTCACTTCTGTAAACTTCAAACTGCCCAGCTTTTTCATCTCTGACCTTCCACCTAATTTTCGGAGCAGATTCTTTCCAGCTTGCTTCGAAATCAAAGAACTCAATTGGAAGAATACTCAAGGTTCGGAAACTACCGATGGTAAAATTTACGCCCGGAAAGTCATTTATGGGTACCTCTCTTCTTGCCCAAAGTCTGACAGGGTCGAGGCCCGAAATGTTATTTCCAGGTGCCGCATAGCCGGTTCCAACAATCCGAAGGTCATCTACATCATCTACGATCAATTGATCTGCTGAAATTCGAAGCTCCAATAAGTTTGGACTAGGGTTAAATCCCGAAAATTGGAAATAGGAAAATAAGCGGTAGAGAATGTCAGTTCCATCTGTATCCTGAAATCCTGCATTGAAATCGGCTCCTTCAAATTCGGTGAAGGTAATTTCTAAATCACCTCCAGCCGTTGTACCCAAAAGCTGCACTAGCCTTTCTCCTCCGTTAGCCACATCTTCAAATGGGAAGGTGCCATTTGTAGCAGTAAGTGTAGTGGGTAGATTGGAGTAAATAAATGAATTGGCATTTTTCCAAGTTCCGCCGGAATAGTTGATACCTCCGATTCCGGAAGAGTTTACCGTTAGGGTATTCCCATTTAGATTTAGACTTCCACTTTGTAAAAAAAGTGTCTCGGTCACATTCAAGTCAGCTTCGATAGTCAAGTCCCCGGCAGGTTTATTGAGTGACATGTTTTGAGAGGTCAGTAAAAAGTTTTCGATTTGCTGATCTCCATTTCCTACAAAGTATAAGTGTGAGCTCGTGGCTGTGATTTCCCCCGTCCCACTTTGTCGAAGATCTCCGAGGATGAAAAGATCGGAAGGCAAAATTAAATCTTCAGACCCTTGTAATTCGAGGTTGCGAATCGCATTTGGGATAGCTGCATCAGGATAGGTAGAAGCTAGAAATGTCTTGGTGCTGCTTCCGCCACGATGGATTATGGTGCCATTCAGTTGAAAGTTTGCTGCTTCGATTTCTGGGGTTTCGCCTTCGAGGATTAGTTCTGCCCCATTTTGAAGGACGAATTGCAAAGCACTGATCGAGCCCGATCGGAAAAGAATCTCATCATTGCATTCGGAAATTAATTGGGCGCCGGGCTCTATGATTAATTCTCCAAAAGGGCCTGCCGCAACTGTCGGATTGGTGTTAAAAGAGAGTGTAGAGCATCTGGCTGGATTGACACTTGTGTTTAATTTTTGTAATAAAATACCTGACCGAATGACGAAGCTCAAGGCTTTGATTGCTGTTTCTATCGTCAATTCCTGTCCCGGGCCGGGATCAAATATTACGCTGTAGCGACTATTTGTGGATTGAGCACTCCAGGCACCTTGTGGAGTAATTACTCTGCTTGAGCCTCGAAATGTCAAAGTAGAAGAAATCGAGTTTCCTATCCAGTTAGTCGAAGCATTTGTGCCATCAGGTGTTCCTGGTGCAGCTCCCGAAAAGGCTTGGAGAGTGCCATAAACATCTAAATTAAATCCATTCAGGTTTAACTTTTGACCTGCTCCAGCTTCGGCATTGATAAATAAACTTTTGACTGCTTCGTTTTGAGTGAGTGTAAGAGTGTGGGTTTGGTCGATGTAGATATCGTGATTTTGATTGGGTAGAAAGCTGGCTGCCGCCCAAGTGCTGCCATCAAAGATTTCCCAAATGTTGAGATTATTAAAATTGCCGGTCGAAACAGTCCGAAATGCTCCGGTTTCTTGGGCATAGAGAACCGCGCAAGTCAAGCACATGACTCCAAAAGCCGACATAATCCTGTATATTCGGCATCGGAAAAATATCCGTAGGCACATCGTTTTGTCCCTCATATCCAAAGTAAGAAGTGTTGAAAAAGGACAATTAAGTTAATACAATGAAATCAAAAAAGAAAGTTATCGGTCTGATTATTTTTCTCTTAGTTAGTCAGGTCTATGTCTCTCAAGCTCAGTTATATCGAATCAGTTTGCTGACCTGTGATCCGGGAGATGAGCTCTACATGGCTTTTGGACATAGCGCCATTCGTGTGCTGGATAATATCAAGGGTACGGACTATGTATTCAACTACGGTACCTTCAATTTCAATACACCCAATTTCTACGGGAAATTTGCAGGAGGTAGGCTGGATTACATGCTTAGCGTGAGTACTTATGCAGATTTTGTGGCGACCTATACTCGAGAGAAGCGGTCCATTCGAGAACAAGTGTTGAATTTAAGTCTGGAGCAGGAAAAGTATATGGTGGAGTTTCTTCAGGTCAATTACCTTCCTGAGCGGCGGTACTATCGCTACGATTTCTTTTTTGATAATTGTGCCACCCGAATTCGGGATGCGATGGATTTGGTATTAGGTGACAAATTGGTCTGGAATGATGAGGGTGCCGATAAATCCGAAAAGACCTTCCGAAACTTGATCGATGAATATGTTTTGAATATGCCTTGGGCTGACTTGGGGATAGATTTGGCTCTAGGGGCAGTGATCGACCGGGATGCTACGGCACAGGAGGAGCAGTTTTTGCCTGATTACATGGAAAAAGCCTTTGCGAGAGCAAGTATCGTAGGGGATGGTCCGACTAGACCACTTGTGAAGGAGAATCATGTCATTTTGGATTTCCCTAGACAAAATGCCACAATGCCAAGTCTGAATCCCTACTGGCTTTTTTGGCTGGTGGCAGTTGTATTTACAGTGATTACCTATATCGGCTTCAAGCGAAAGCGCTTGTTTATCGGCTTTGATGTAGCCCTATTTTCGATCTTGGGTATTTTGGGCATAGTCATCTTTTTGCTTTGGTTTGCTACAGAGCATTCAGCCACGCAGTGGAACTGGAATATTCTTTGGGCTTTTCCTGGGCATTTGATATTAGCTTTTGCCTTGCTTCGCAAAAATCTAAAACCTTGGGTGCGTCATTACCTGCTTGCAGCTTTGATTTTGGCTGATGCGGCTGTGGTTTTCTGGATTCTGGGATTCCAGTCCTTTCACCCAAGCCTTATTCCAATTTTACTTGTAGTGATTCTTCGCACGAATTATCTGTACTATAATGTCGATAGGTATAAAGCTATTTCTGCCTAATTCAGATTTGCCCAAACTATTATTGCCCCAAAAGGTGTTTGTAGAAAAGTATGGAATTTAAAATCACATCAGACTATCAGCCTACTGGAGATCAGCCAAAGGCAATCAAAGAATTGACTAATGGGGTCAATGAGGGTGATGAAGCACAGGTGCTCTTGGGAGTGACAGGTTCGGGAAAGACTTTCACGATAGCCAATGTAATTCAGGAGGTTCAAAAACCCACCTTGATTTTGAGTCATAACAAGACCCTTGCCGCTCAACTTTATGGGGAATTCAAGCAATTTTTTCCAGAAAATGCAGTCGAATATTTCATTTCATACTATGATTACTATCAGCCTGAGGCCTTTATTCCCAGTTCAGGTACTTATATAGAAAAGGACCTTTCGATCAATGAAGAGATCGAAAAATTGCGACTTAGTGCAACCTCTTCTTTGCTTACCGGGCGTAGAGATGTGATTGTGGTGGCTTCAGTTTCCTGTATCTATGGTATTGGAAATCCAGAAGAGTTTGGGAAAAGTGTGATCCGGCTCCAAGAAGGAGATCGAATTCCCAGAAATCAACTTTTATTCAAGTTGGTGGATATTTTGTATTCTCGAACTCAACAGGAATTGACCCATGGTACTTTCCGAGTAAAAGGTGATACAGTGGATATTTTTGTTGCCTATGCGGATTGGGGCTATAGGATTTTCTTTTGGGGGGATGAGATTGAGGCAATTCAGCGGATCGATCCGGCTAGCGGTAAGAAGTTGAACGATGAAAAGATCATTTCTATTTTCCCGGCAAATCTTTTCGTAACAGGACGTGACACCATTGACAAAGCCATTCATGAAATCCAGGATGATATGGTCGCTCAGGTTAATTTCTTCGAAAAGGAGGGGAAATTCATTGAAGCTAAGCGCTTGCAGGAGCGGACTGAATTTGATCTGGAAATGATCCGGGAGTTAGGCTATTGCTCAGGTGTGGAGAACTATTCCCGCTACTTTGATCGCCGTCAACCGGGAATGCGTCCTTTCTGTCTTTTGGACTATTTCCCGGATGATTACCTGCTTGTGATTGATGAATCGCATGTCACGGTGCCGCAGGTTCGGGCAATGTGGGGAGGAGACCGATCCCGAAAAGTTAATTTAGTGGATTTTGGATTTCGTTTGCCCTCAGCTTTGGACAACCGTCCCCTGAAATTCGATGAATTCGAAAACCTGACCAATCAGGTCATTTATGTCTCAGCCACGCCGGCAGATTATGAACTTGCGAAAACGGAAGGGGTGGTCGTTGAGCAAATTATCCGTCCAACAGGTCTGCTAGATCCTACCATCGAAGTTCGCCCCAGCCAAAATCAAATCGATGATCTGCTTGAGGAAATTGATCAGACGATCAAGCAAGATGCACGAGTATTGGTCACTACCTTGACCAAACGGATGGCCGAGGAACTGCAAAAGTACCTAGAACGTGCCGGGGTGAAATCCCGCTATATACACTCCGAGGTGAAAACCCTTGATCGGGTGGAGATACTTCGGGAATTGCGTTTGGGAATCTTTGATGTTCTGGTTGGAGTGAACTTGCTTCGGGAAGGGCTTGACTTGCCTGAAGTGGCGCTTGTTGCCATTTTGGATGCAGACAAGGAGGGTTTCCTTCGAAATGAGCGAAGTTTGGTACAGACGATAGGCCGGGCTGCACGTAACTCAGAAGGCCGGGTAATCATGTATGCAGATCATATCACGGATTCCATGCAAATGGCAATTGATGAGACCAAAAGGAGAAGATCCCTGCAGATGGCCTACAATGAAGAGCATGGCATTACGCCAAAAACTGTCATCAAGTCCAGAGATAAAATCATGGGGCAAACCAAGGTGGCTGATTCGAAGAAAAATGCCAAAGTTTACGCCGAACCTATGCCAGGTGAGACTGCTATCGCAGCTGATCCGGTAGTACAATATCTCGGAAAAGAGAAACTGGAAAAACTGATTGCTCAGACACAAAAGCAGATGGAAAAGGCAGCCAAGGAATTGAACTTTATGGAAGCTGCCCGTCTCCGCGATGAGTGGATGGCACTCAAAAATAGACTTGCTCAGCTGGAGCAAGGACCCAAGAAATAAAAAAACATTATGACACTTCAAGAGGTCAAAAGACTTGCTGCTCAGGGCGAGGGGCTTCGACTGGAATTCAAAAAGAAGGTCGCCTTTCCGGAAAAAATTGTCCGGGAGCTTATTGCCCTTGCCAATACCGAAGGAGGTAAATTGCTTTTGGGTGTTGATGATGATGGGACAGTCAGTGGGCAGCGCTTTATCGAAGAGGAAGTGTTTGTCTTAAAGCGGGCTATTGAAGATTATATTCTCCCCAGCTTTGAGTATGAAGTGGAGATGATCAAAATCAACGAGAAGAAGGGAGTGGCTATTTTTGATATCCCAAAAAGTAATGGTAATGCTTACCACTTAATGGATGGAAATCGGAAAAAAGCCTACATCCGGGTGGAAGACAGAAGTGTGCAGGCCAGTCGGGAAGTCTGGGAAATTCTCAAACGTCGACATCATCAGCGAGATATTGTTTTTACTTACGGGCCAAAGGAGGAAAAGCTGATGAGGGTTTTGGGAGAAAATGGAAAAGTAACCCTTCGCGAATACATCAGAGAGGCGAAGCTTCCAAAATTTCTAGCCAGTAAAACCTTGGTGAGACTGGTTTTGGCAAATGTCTTGGAAATTCACCCGGAAGAGTCTGAGGACTATTTTACCTTGAAAGAGTAGGGAGCTTGATTCCTGTTTGAAAAGTAAACCCTTCATTTCCCTGTAAGCCACCCGAGTGAATGGCTAAGATTTTTGATCCTCTCGGGAAAAAGTCTTTTTCGATCAAGTCCCAAATCCCTGCAAGCATCTTTCCGGTGTAAATTGGATCAATGATAATCCCGAATTTCTCGTAAAACCACCAAATAAAATCGATTAGAGATTGTCTGTATTTGGCATAGCCACCAAAATGGTAATCCGTGAATATTTGATGTTGAATGCTAAGGTCTAGCCCAAAGACCTTACTCAAATCAGTGATTTCTTTGTGAATGAATTCACCCTTCAAAGTGGAGAAACCCAAGATGTTTTGTCCAAGACTTGCTGATTGAATCAAACCCAAGAAAGTACCTGCAGTACCAATAGAAGTTCCGATATGAGTGAAGCTTTCATCCTCATCCGAAAGTATCTCACTGGTGCCTCGTATGGCTTCTGCATTGGTTCCACCCTCCGGAATAAGATAAAATTCCCCAAACTTTTTCTTCAAACCCTTGATGAAACCCTCCTCCTTTTTTCTTCTAAAATCTTCTCGATTCACGTAGTGAAGCTGCATCCCTTTTTCTGTAGCAGCTTTCAGGGTAGGATTTAACGGTAAAGTTTCTTCACCCCGAATGATACCAATAGATTTTATTCCAAGAGCAAATGCCGCTTGGGATACTGCATGAATATGATTGGAATAAGCACCGCCAAAGGTTAGGAGTGTATGATGATCTTCAGCTTGAGCTTTTGCTAAGTTGTATTTGAGCTTGAAAAATTTATTTCCCGGTACCAAGTCATGGATCAAGTCCAAGCGTTTAATGGATAATTCGAGCCCTTTTACTTCCAAAAGAGGATGATCTAAAGGCTGATTAACAATGGGATTGGGCCTAAGCATGCTTGAATTTTGGGAAAGTTAAGCTACTTCCGTGTATTTTTACAGGATGAATCAGCAACCCGAAGAGGAATTTGAGGACGAGGAAGTAGCAGCCCTTTACGAACATTACCATATCAAGGTAGACAAAGGACAATCTCCGATCCGTATTGACAAATTCCTCACCGAGAAAGTGGCTTTCGCAACGCGTAATAAAGTGCAGCAGGCCATAGACAATAGCTTCGTGCTTGTCAATGGCCAATCTACCAAAGCAAATTACAAGATCAAGCCACTGGATGAGATCCGAGTCATGTTTCCACAAGAACCACGGGATACCGAGGTAATTCCTGAAAATATTCCCTTGGATATCGTCTACGAAGATACGGATTTGCTGGTAGTCAATAAACCTGCCGGAATGGTAGTTCATCCAGCACATGGCAACTGGTCGGGCACATTGGTGAATGGGCTGGTTTATCATTTTCAGCAACTTCCCGAGATGAAGGGGAATGTGGGCCGACCCGGATTGGTTCATCGAATCGATAAGGATACCTCTGGCCTTCTGGTGATCGCCAAGAAAGAGGAGGCCATGACGCATCTTGCGGTGCAGTTTTATCATCATACCATTGAGCGAAAATACATAGCCTTAGTCTGGGGCGAGATGGAGGAGAAGTCAGGGACCATCACCGGCCATGTAGGAAGAAGTGCCAAAGACCGAAAAATAATGGATGTCTTTCCTGATGGAAGTCAGGGAAAACATGCCGTAACCCATTGGGAAGTAATCAATAATCTACGCTATGTCAGTTTGATTTCCTGTCAGCTCGAAACCGGAAGAACACATCAAATCCGTGCTCACATGAAATATTTTGGGCATCCCTTATTCAGCGATGCAATGTATGGTGGGGATAAAATCCGGAAAGGGACTCAGTTTTCAAAGTATAAGTCTTTCGTAGAGAATTGTTTTCAAATCATGCCAAGACAAGCTCTTCATGCAAAGTCCTTAGGCTTCAAGCATCCCCGTACTGGAGAAAACATGTATTTCGAAGCGCCACTACCGGAAGATTTTTCGGCTGTATTAGCTAAGTGGGAGCATTATGTACAATATGAATAGGCTGTTGATTTTTTAAAAATCTGATTTTTCTTAGTAATCCCTCTTCTTAAAAGCTCCTGTATCTGGATGATAATTAGCGAGTTGGTGCCCAGAATCTGATATCGATCTGAATGAATACCCCATTTCTATAAAAAATATTCATTGAAAATAAGTCAAAAATAAGACTGGAATCAGTTTCAATTTTAACGAATCGGTATATTTAAAACGATTTCATTAAATAAAATGTAAATTTTTGATAAATTTTTTAGATTATTTTCAAAAAAGAATCCTTTTGCTGTATATTTGAAACAGTCAAACGGCTAAAAGTTTTAGTATCATACTGTAGGATGTTGAAATTGGCAGACAAGCCCTCCTGTCTCGGGGGTGGAGATGAAAGGACAAAGCATTTATCGAGCTCGTGAATGCCTAACTTCTCCGTGGAGGTTCGAATCCTTCTCCTACAGCAGGTTATTTTGGGTTTATTGTTAATTGATTAAAACCATGA
This sequence comes from Algoriphagus sp. NF, assembly GCF_028823735.1. NCBI lineage: Bacteria > Pseudomonadati > Bacteroidota > Cytophagia > Cytophagales > Cyclobacteriaceae > Algoriphagus > Algoriphagus sp. NF. The sequence continues at coordinate 35,092 of NZ_JAPEIB010000019.1, read as the reverse complement.
AATTGTTTTTCATGGTTTTTTTTTGCCCCTAGGTCTCAGATTTCTTAGTTGAATTGAAGATTTGTTAATGAAGCTTTGATTTTTAGATATTCTATTTTTGAAACTATATCAAAAACAGCTATTAAATAAAAATAATGTAAAAAATTAGAAAAATTTTTGCAAAAAGGGTAATAAAAGGATCATTTTATTAATTTTGAATCATCAAGAGTTAGCAATTGAAATATCGCAAAACGATGCGATCTATACTTGAAAAGCGGCGCGTAAGCAATGGAGACAGACGACTTTTTCGACTGTAAGTTATTCGCCGCTTCTTTTCTGAATTAAATGACCAAAGGTCACCAAGATATAATCCTGTAGGATGTTGAAATTGGCAGACAAGCCCTCCTGTCTCGGGGGTGGAGATAAGGGAAAAAGCATGGCTCAAACCGGACTATTGCCTAACTGCTCCGTGGAGGTTCGAATCCTTCTCCTACAGCAAAAAGCAGCAAGAAATTGCTGCTTTTTTATTTTTTAGAGCGGATTTAGTTATTTTTCACAAAATACCTCAGCATGATCAAAGGAATACGAGATAAACTCAGCCATCATCCTCGGCGTAAGCGGGTTTTGCGGTTTTTGATCTATCTCCTGCTCAGTCTTCTCTTTTTGGAGTTCTTTTTTTATTTCGGTTCTAATCTACTTTTTCTTAATTGGGCGCGGACAAAAGTTAATGAAGCAACAGGGGGAGTCTATCAGGTAGAGTTTAATCGTTTGAATTTTTCACTGTTTCGACGTGGAGTATTCCTAAATGGGATCGTCCTTCGTCCGGATCCCAATACAGCTGCCAATGAAAATCAAGTCTTGTTTGATTTTCAATTGGATGAATTGGGAATTCGTAATCTCTGGTTTGATTGGGATCAAAAAATCCTGGAAGTAGGAAATATTCGTCTTGAGAATCCGAATCTTTCACTTCAACTTCCTCCTGAATTGGAAGAAAGCGATTCTCTGGACCAAGAAGAAGTGTCAGCAGTACGCCGACTTGAAAATGAAATCAAAAAGAGTATTGATAAGTTGATCTTTGGTGGGGTGATTATCGATGAAATCTTGATCGCCGACGCAGACTTGTTCTTTTTTAACTTTCTCAGTAAAAAATCCATCAATGCCAAGAATACCAGTCTCCATGTATTTGATGTGGATTGGAGCGAATCTGGAGACTGGGTTACCCCGTTCAATGCCAAAGGTTTTGAGTTTGAACTGGAACAAGTGGAGTTTTCACTGCCGGATAAGGTTCATTCCATTTTTGCCGAAAAAGCCTTTGTTACCTCATTGGATAGCCGTATTTCAGTTGAGAAGTTTTCCCTAAAACCTGATAAAACTATAGACGCGCCTGTCTATTATGAGCTTTTCCTTGATGAATTACGGATAGGGAATGTGGATTTAAACCGTGCTTTCAGACAATCTGAGCTGGAAATTGATGAGGTTATTCTAAACAAGCCCTCCGTTCAAGTTACCAGAAATGAAAATCTCGGGAAAAGTGTCCAAAAGAGTGGTGACCTCAATGAGTTGATTGATGGGTTGCTTAAGTCTATTTATATAAAAGAACTGTCTGTTCGCGAGGGGGATTTTTTGACTGGAGGACTTTTGGATAGTCTTCATAACCGGATAGAGGCAGGCCAAGTGGAGTTCAAGATGGTTGAATTCTATCTAGGTGAGGATCAGGAGAGAAGACAGAATCAATTTTTTTATGGGAAAGATGCTGCCATGGAATTGGGGGAATTTGTCCTGTACCTATCGGATGATTATCACCTAATTCGGGGTGGGAAAGTAATGGCTAGTTCCTTTTTGGACCGAATCGAGGTGTCAAGATTTGAGCTAGTCGAGAGGCCGGAAATAAACCCTGACATAGTTCCCAATCAGCGGTTTGATATCAAGCTTGAGACCGTGGAGATGGAGGCTGCTGAATTGAAAAAGCTCTACAACGAGGGGATATTGGATGTAGATCGAATTGCCTTAGTGGCACCTGAAGTGGAAATCACGGATCTACGAAAGGCTAGCTCAGATGAAGTCAAAAAAGTGAGGAGGAATATCTGGGAAGGGTATTTGTCAGAGGCAAATATTGGGAATTTTGACTTGATTGATGGTCGGGTCCAATTCAAGAATGCAACAGGATTAAGATCGGATGATGTAGCCTTTGAGCGTATCAGTTTGAGCCTTGAGGATGTCAAAGTGTCACTGGATTCCGTGCTTGAAATCCAAGATGCCTTTCTTGCGGAAGAAGTGGTCTTGAGTTTGGATAAGTATCGACTCAAGCTTCGGGATAATCTTCACGTTTTCGAAGCAGGGGAGGTGATTGTCGATTCGAAGCGTGACTTGATTGAGTTAAAAGACTTTACCTTGAGACCGGAAAATCCTGAGAATATTTCGGATGTTTTGGATGCCTATGGTAAAAGTGTGGCATTGAATTTCAAGGTTCCCAGCTTTCAGGTTAGAGGAGTTGATATCAGGGCAGCCCTGCTGGAAGAGAGATTGGATATAAGAGAGATTTTTGTCCTTGGCCCCGAGTTTGACTATAGAAAATATCGAAAAACATCTGAATCTTCCCGAGGGGACGGGCCAAGTTCTGTGGATGATTTTCAGGGACTTCTTTCTTCTTATTTCAGGTCAGTTTCTATTGATTCGGTCCGATTTGAAGAAGGGAAGCTTGACTTTTTTGATTTTTCTGGAAGAAGGGAAATCAGTTTTTCCGAAGAGGATCTATCCCTTTACCTGAAGAATTTTTACTTCGAAGAAGGAATGGAAAACGATACTTCTAAAACCTTCTTTTCTGATGAAATCATTCTTGATTTGGCGGATTACTCCTTTGTTCTAGCCCAGGGTGATTATGATGTGACGACTAATCACCTTCAATTTGATACCAAGAAAAAGCGTCTTTCAATCGATACCCTGACACTCATTCCAGGTGAAAATCTTTCCAGTAAAATCGCCTTGTCCTTGCAGCTTCCGATGGTGGAGTTGGATGGGGTAGATTTAGAAGATTTTTTATTCAATGATCGTCTTGAGCTCAATCGTCTTCGGGTGAATGGAAGCTCGATTAATTTGGAAGTTAATCCGGATTATATTCGCAATGCGGGCGAACAGGCAAGAAGAAACCAAGCGAGAAGCGAAAGAAGAGTGCTCAAGGAGGTAAGCATAGAGGAAGTAATTGCCACTAATTCTAATTTTAACCTGCTCTATCGCTACGGGCAAAGGGGGGAGCAATCCATCAATACTGATTTTGATCTGTCGATTCAGGATTTGAATTTAGGTGAAGAGATGGACCTGAGGCGTGATGCTTCTCAGCTCTTCGGACAGTTGGCCATTTCTCTCAATGAGTTTCAATTCAATCTCCCAGATAGTATTCATCAACTGGTATTTTCCAATCTTTCTTTTGATAGTGAAAAAGATGAGACTGTTCTTTCTGGCATCACGATAGCTCCGATCGATCGCTTGAATAAAACGCCCTTTTTTCTGGAAGGTAGCATAGCTGAAATCGGTATTTCCAATAATGATTTGAGTCTGATTCAGGAAACCGGTGTATTTGATATTGAAAAGCTTCGTATCTCTCAACCTAAGCTAAGTGTCATTCGGGACAAAGATGCTCCAAAGATCAAGAAAGAATCCAAATCTAATGAAACTGATTCAGCAGGTTTGATTCAGTCCATTCTCCTTCAGTCCATAGAAATACAAGAAGGACAAATAAAAATTGAAGACCTAAACACGGGAGCGATCAATGGACTAGGCTTCAATGAGGTCAATGCAGAAATCAATGCATTGAATTGGAATCTGACCCAAATGGGGGATGTAAAGATCCTTGAATCACTTTTAGAAAGTAAATCTTTTCTTTCATTCGGGGATTATGAGATTTTCACCAAAGACAGTATGGAGTCTATTCGTGTGGGAAAAGTAGTTTTTGATGGAGAGAATTTTGAAATGGATCAGGTTCGCTATGCGCCGACTATGGGGCGCTATGCCTATTTGAGAGAAAAAGGCTTCCAAACGGATGCGGTAGATTTAAATATCGACCGGCTTAGAATAGAAGGGATTGACTATTCTGCCTACTTTGTGGATGGGCTGATTAAAGCTAGGAAATTCAGAGGCGATGATTTTCGACTGGATATTTTCCGCGATAAGCGACTTCCATTGCCAGAAAATGTCTATAAACCCATGCCTCAGGTTTTGCTAAGCCAAGCACCTGTATCGGTACTTTTGGATACAGTGGTTTTAGAGAATGGTCGAATCCGCTACCAGGAATTTACGGAAGGTTCTCAGCTTCCCGGACAGATAGTCTTTGAGGAAGTGGCCGCAGGAATCGCGCCGGCAGCTACCAGTACTGAAGGATCATCATACCCATTGAAGGAATTGGATTTGATTGCAACTGCTAAGCTGATGGGAGAGGGGGAAATCAATCTTCAAAGCCGTCTATTTTTCGAAGATCCCTATCCCATGGATGTAACGCTGCAGCTCGGTGCTATGCCTTTGGAAAAGTTGAATGGGATATTGGCAAAAGCGGCATTTCTAAACACCCGTGAAGATGCCCAGGTGGTGATGGGAGATTGGAGTTTTCGGCTAGATGATGAGGAAGCTATCGGAAAAATGCGCTTTCATTATGAGGATTTGAAAATTGATTTTCTGGACTCACTGACTTTGGAAAAAGGAAAAGGCAAGCTGGCCTTAATGAGTTTTCTGGGGAATACCTTGATCAAAAATAACAACCCGCGGAAACTTTTCGGGAATACGGTTTTATCTGATATTTACTTCAAAAGAGACACGACAAAGTTTGTGTTCAGCACTTGGTGGAAAGCTACCCTAAGTGGTCTCAAGGGTTCGGTTGGACTAGGACAGCCGGCTATACCGGTCCGGAAAGAAGAGGAGGAGTAATCGTCCTTTTGGAGGATCTAAACCATTTCTTTAATAAAAAAATCCCGTTTTGAACAGAATTGAATTCCTGCCCAAAACGGGGTTTTGGAGATTAAATGAAATGCTTTAGTCCAGCTTTCCTTCGGTGTCTTTAAAATCTCCAATTACTCTTGCACCGCTGTTGATTTGAACATCACCGTAGATGGTGATGACATTATCTTCACCGACAAACTCTAAGGTAGCTCCGCTATTTAGTCTCAAATCGCCGTAGATTACCGTGCTTCCTGTCAATCGAAGTGTTGAATTACTATTAACATTGATGCTGGTGTTTTTGCGATACTGGCCAAAGGCAAAGGATCCTACTACATGCATCAGTCCATTGCTATTGATATTGAGGTTATTCTCAATGGCCAAGGATCCACAGAATAGAAACTCTCCGCCGATATTTACATTTTTCAATTGAGTAGAACCGCTATAGGCTGCTTTTTCATTTCCGTTGATGTTGAGATTGGAATTTCCACGATAAGGATCCAAGCCTTCGCAACTAACTCCTGAGCCTTCATCATCCTCATCGTCGTCGTCATCATCATACTTTTTGATTTTTAGAATTTGAATACCTCCATTTCCTGTAGCCACGAAGATAAACTCATCCTCAAAACGGACGAAATTTGACGAACCGTCAAGATCCAAAACTCCATATAGTTCTACATCATCCTCATCGTCTACATCGGCGATAGAGATACCTGCAGCCCCGTTTGCCATGAATAGTAGCTCATCGTCCACAGAAACAGCATTTGTCACCACATCGCCCGGCTCTACATTCTCTGGGTTGATGGGAATACCAACTAGGCTTTCTTCCTGACCATTTGACATTCGATAGATACCGGCTCCATTTCTTCCCTTTGCGATATAAAGATACCCGTCTTCAATATCGATAGTTCGCTTGGCTTGGGCTTCATCTGACTCGGTATTGATGCTACTAACCTCGCTCAATGAGTTGGCATTAAGAACTACAGCTCCCGACGTTCCATCCAAAATTGCAATGCGATTGTCTTCGTGAGCAACACTTCTCAAGTCACCGCTTTCACGCTCTTCAAGTTTGTCAAAGCCCCGGTCAAAAAGTGTCAAGGCTCCATCGCTACCACTGACAATAGCGGTAAACTGACTGCTGGCAGTGACATCAGTGGCCACAAATCCAGGGACTGAAAAATATCGGAAATCAGAAGTAAACTGTCCATCAGAGACACTTACCACTCCAAGATTGGCAGGGCCATCGACATCCATCTGATCGATATCCATTCCCATGGCTAGGAACAATAACCCATCTCGATATTCTACTGCGCTGACATCAGCATGCTTGAAAATCACCTGTGAGACTATCTTTGGTTTGTAGGCATCAGAAATATCTATGATTTCTACTGCGCCTAGAAATGTCGGTCCGGCAGTATTGTACGCCAGATAAGCGTACTCATCATCAATATCTACATGGGTGGCCTGCAGAGTATTGCCTTCATATACTGGAGAGGAAGCTTGGGATACAAGTACCAGAGATATTTTCTCAGCATCATCATCATCCAAAACTCTCCCCGAAGGATTAGATGGAGCGGTGATTCCTATCACGCCTCCGCCCTCAAGGCTTAGACGTTGACTCAACTCATCGGAGTTGGTATTTATTAGTACAGTTGGGTCTGACGGATTTTCAATCGGGTCATTACATGCAAAAATCGTAGCTGTCATAAACGCTGCGAGTAGCAAAGCATTTATTTCACTGTTATGTTTTAATTTCATATCTTGTAAAATGTTTTTTGTAATTATATAAATGAAATATAAAATTCAGCTTTTTTATTATTGGTTATTAATTATTTAAAATCGCTCGAATATAAATTAAGTAAATTATATAATCCAAAAATTATTTTATATAAAATTTTAAATATTTTAGCATGCGTATATTTCATAACTATTATTTTGTTGTTTGTTGATAAATCAATGTTAGTAAATTGATTTTTTGAGTAATTCGGCATTTTTTTCAAAATCCTGAATAAAAAAATCAGCCTTCCTTGATACCACAGACTATCCTTCCATAGGGTCCCGGTCTGTGGAGACACAGACCGAGGCGAAACCTCCGTTATTTCACCGAACGAAGTGAGGTGTATTTCGCGATGCGTGTTCCAATCGTATTTCCAATAACTATGTACTTCATTGTCTGCCATCTTGTCACTTTTTCTCAATTGGAACAGGCATTGATAATTCCCCTTTGTCAATAATTGTATTCACTAAAACGATTTATACCATGCAGGAAAAAGGTACCATCTCGATTCATACCGAGAACATTTTCCCCATTATCAAAAAATTCCTCTACTCAGATCATGAGATTTTTCTTCGCGAATTGGTTTCCAATGCCGTCGATGCTACTCAGAAAATCAAGCGTTTGGCGACATTGGGTCAGTACAAAGGCGAATTGGGTGATATCACCGTGGAGGTTTCCTTCGATGAGAAAAAGAAAACCATCACCATCTCGGACAAAGGTCTTGGGATGACTGCAGAGGAGATCAAAAAGTACATCAATCAGATCGCCTTCTCCGGTGCGACTGAGTTTGTCGAGAAGTTCAAAGACGCCAAAGATGCCAATGAAATCATCGGTAAGTTTGGTTTGGGATTCTATTCTGCCTTTATGGTGGCCAAAAATGTAGAAATCCATACGCTTTCCTATCAAGATGGGGCCGAACCTGCCTTTTGGACTTGCGACGGTTCTACCGAGTTTGAGATCAAAAAAGGCAAGCGAAAAACCCGCGGTACAGATATCATTCTTCACATCAACGAGGACTCAGAAGAGTTTCTCGACAAGTGGAAGCTGCAGGGAATTCTGGACAAATACTGCAAATTCCTGCCTGTTCCGATCAAGTTTGGCACCAAGAGCGAATCCGTAGAGGACGGTGTCGATGACAAAGGCGAGAAGAAGTGGAAATCCGTCGAAGTGGACAATATCATCAATACCACTTCCCCGATTTGGACCAAGTCGCCCAGTGATTTGAAGGATGAGGACTACTTGAATTTTTACAAGGAACTCTATCCCATGAGCGAGGATCCGCTTTTCTGGATTCACCTGAATGTGGACTATCCATTCAACTTGACCGGAGTATTGTACTTCCCGAAAGTGAAGAACGAATTCGAATTGCAGCGCAATAAAATCAAACTTTTCAGCCGTCAGGTATTCATCACCGACGAGGTGAAGGATATTGTGCCTGAGTTTTTGATGCTTTTGCACGGGGTAATTGATTCTCCGGATATTCCATTGAATGTATCCCGAAGCTTCTTGCAGGCGGATGGAAATGTGAAGAAGATCAATAACTACATCACCAAAAAAGTAGCGGACAAACTTTCCGAACTGTATAAAAAAGACCGGAAAGCCTACGAGGCTAAGTGGAATGATATTGGCCTTTTTGTGAAATACGGAATGATCTCTGAGGATAAGTTCTACGAAAAAGGCAAGGAATTTACTCTGCTAAAAAATACCAAGGACGAATACTTTACCCTTGACGAATACACCGATAAAGTCAAAGCCATTCAGACCAATAAAGACGATCAGACGATCTTCTTGTATGCGACGGATGTAGATAAGCAAGATAGTTTCATAGCTTCGGCCAATAAAAAGGATTACGATGTGTTGATTTTGGATTCGCCGATCGACAGTCACTTTATTCAGCATATCGAAACCAAGCTCGACAAAACCCAATTGAAGCGAGTCGATGCTGATGTGGTGGAAAAACTGATTCAGAAAGAAGATTCTTATGCCAACTTGCTTACCGAAGATCAAAGCAAGCAGGTGAAGGAACTCTTCGAAAAAGCGATCGATAACAAGTCCTACTCGGTAGAGATCGAAGGACTTAGCCCGGAGGAAATGCCGGTCACCATCACCATGGAAGAGTGGATGCGTCGAATGAAAGACATGGCCCAGACGGGCGGTGGAGGCCCGATGAGCTTTTACGGACAGATGCCGGACAGTTACAAAGTGGCGATCAACGGAAACCATCCCGTGGTGGACAAGATTCTGAAAGCCGAAGGCGAAGAAGCCCAATTGCAACTCGCCAAGCAAGCTTTTGATCTAGCCAAGCTTTCTCAAGGCTTGCTGACTGGAAAAGATCTGACTGCCTTTGTGAAGCGCAGTGTGGAGTTGATCTAAAACCTTTGAGGTCTCAGAGACCTCGAAGTAAAACCAATTTAATAGAGAAGGAAATTTTTCCTAAATCCCCGTCAAATCGATGGGGATTTTTTATTCCCCACTCCCGTACTAGGCTATTCCAAGAATTGGGTTATTTTTGTTTATGCTTTCCAAAAAGACCAAGTACGCCCTGCACGCCCTGACCTATCTCGGCAAGCATCGGGATGAAAAGACCGTTCTGATCCATGATATTGCCGAGGAGCATGGAATTTCCCATAAATTTCTGGAGAATATTCTGCTCGAACTCAAAAAGGCCGGGATCCTCGGTAGCAAAAAAGGAAAAGGTGGAGGTTACTACTTGATCAAAGATCCCAAGGAGATTCCGCTATCCAAAGTCATTCGACTCCTTGATGGACCCATTGCCCTGCTTCCCTGTGTCAGCCTCAACTACTACGAACCTTGCTCCGAATGCAAGGACGAGGCCACTTGCGGGATCAATAAAGTCATGATTCAAGTTCGTGATGAGACGCTTAAAATACTGGAAAACAAGACCTTAGAAGATATTTTAAAAACTTAACAAATTTTTTTCCTATAAAGTCTATAAAAAAGATAGGGTTTATATACTTTTGCTTTCACAATTCGTGAAAAACGCATGATTCTAGACCAACCACTTAAGAAGGTATTCGAAACCAAGCCTGGGAAAGACAGCAATCTGAAAAGCTTGCTGAAGTCCATTTCCTGGCGAATCGTCGGAACCTTAGATACCATCATCATTTCATTCATTATCACCGGTCAGTTGACGATGGCCTTGTCAATCGGTTCGGTGGAGGTGATATCGAAGATTTTACTCTACTATCTCCATGAGCGGGTCTGGGAGTCCGCCACCAAAACCAAAACAGCAGATGCAGAAAAAGAATATGCAAGATCTTGAGCGCCGCTTAGATCTATTAAGCGCTGGTGAAGGCTTAGCGCTGATCGCGGATCTCTTCTCTGGGAAAGTGGTTTTTTCGACTTCACTGGGTCAAGAAGATCAGGTGATCACCCAGTTGATCGCTTCTCAAAATCTCCCGATTCAGATCTTTTCGCTGGATACGGGCAGACTGTTTCCGGAAACCTTGGAGCTCTTGGCACGAACTGAAAGCAAATACAAGACTCGCATCATGGTTTACTATCCCGAGCGGGAGTCTGTTGAACATTTGGTGACGGATATCGGAATCAATGGCTTTTATGAGTCAGTCGAAAACCGCAAATCCTGCTGCTATGTACGCAAAGTGGAGCCTTTGAAAAGAGCCTTGGCTGGAAATGAAGTTTGGGTAACTGGTCTTCGGGCCGAGCAAAGCGCCAATCGAAACTCCATGAAACGAATCGAATGGGATGAAGCCAATCAAATCCTGAAATACAATCCGCTGTTGGATTGGTCTTTTGATCAAATGATAGCCTACATCGAGGAGTATAAGATTCCGTACAATCCGCTGCATGACAAAGGGTACATCAGTATCGGTTGTGCTCCCTGTACGCGAGCCATTCTTCCCGGAGAAGATCCCCGCGCCGGAAGATGGTGGTGGGAGAATTCAAAAAAGGAGTGTGGGTTGCACAGCAAGTGACCGATGCTGGATGTCGGATGTCCGATGAGACTTCGACATTCATTATTCGATGTTCAATATTCAATATTGAAAAATTTCCAGAATCATAAAAGACAATTACTATTTAAAACAAGGTTTAGATGCTCCTAACAAGCTCGTAAATCGCACTTCATAAATCGTATTTTCTATGAACCTATTCATACCTAATCCCAAAGAAGCAGAATCGATCCATATCCTAAGAGAAGTGGCGGCGCAGTTTGAGCGTCCGGTTCTGCTTTTTTCCGGGGGAAAAGATTCCATCACCTTGGTGAGATTGGCACAAAAAGCCTTTTTCCCCGCTAAAATCCCTTTTCCACTCTTACATGTGGATACCGGTCATAATTTTCCTGAGACCATTGAGTTCCGGGATCAACTTGTCAAGGAACTGGGCTTGGAGTTGATCGTTAGAAAGGTGCAGGATTCCATCGATCAGGGGAAAGTAAGTGAAGAAAAAGGACGCTATGCCAGCCGAAATACCCTTCAGACTACTACGCTGCTTGATGCGATCGAGGAATTTAAATTTGACGCTTGTATCGGTGGGGCAAGAAGAGATGAGGAAAAAGCCCGGGCTAAAGAGCGGGTATTTTCTGTGAGGGATGATTTTGGCCAATGGGATGAAAAAAATCAGCGTCCGGAGCTTTTCGATATGCTCAACGGTAAAATCCAGGTGGGACAAAATGTCCGTGTATTTCCGATTTCCAATTGGACCGAGTTGGACGTTTGGGAGTATATCCGAACGGAAAATATTTCAATCCCTAGCATCTACTTTGCCCACAAGCGGGAAGTGTTTTTCCGCGATGGCTTGATCTGGACCGCCAATGAGCATGTCTACCGAGAGCCTCATGAAAAAGTCATCGAGAAATGGGTTCGATTCAGAACCGTCGGGGACATGACTTGTACCGCAGCGGTGCTTTCAGAAGCTACGTCTCTAGATGATGTGGTTGCTGAAATTCGGGAATCCAGCATATCCGAGCGGGGAGCAAGAATCGACGACAAGCGATCAGAAGCGGCGATGGAGACAAGGAAGAAGGTAGGATATTTTTGATTTGGAGCGTCATTGCGAAAAGGAGGAACAGCCTGCCCCGTACGAATGTCGGGGACGACGAAGCAATCTTTAAATAAAATAGAAACACCATTGAAATACGGTAGAAATAGGTCCCGCAAGCGGTACGAAATACTTGGCTTGAACCAATGGCTAATATTTCGCCGAACGCAGTGAGGCTTATTTCAAACTATTTCCACCGTATTTCAAAAAGAAGATAAAATGGACATACAAAACCGAAAACTCATCAAAATCGCCACTGCCGGGTCGGTAGATGATGGCAAAAGCACGCTGATTGGGCGTTTGCTTTATGACACGCATTCTTTGACGACGGACAAAATCGAGGCTATTGAAAGAAGTAGTAAGCAGCGGGGTTACGATTATCTGGACTTTTCTCTAGCTACAGACGGTCTCGTGGCTGAGCGGGAGCAGGGAATTACCATCGACGTAGCGCATATTTATTTCAATACCGACAAGACGAACTTCATCGTAGCCGATACTCCAGGTCATGTCGAGTACACCCGAAACATGGTCACAGGAGCCTCCACTTCCCAAGTCGCCATCATCCTGATCGATGCCCGGAAAGGGGTAATCGAGCAGACCTACAGGCATTTTTTTATTGCCAATCTTCTCCGAATGAGCCATGTGGTGGTAGCTATCAATAAGATGGATTTGGTGGATTACAGTGAAGATGTGTTTTTGAAAATCAAGTCTGATTTTGATGCTTTGGTAGCAAAAAGTGACTTTGAGGAGGAGCAAATCACTTTTATCCCATTATCAGCTTTAAAAGGAGAAAATGTCACGAGGAAGTCGGCAGAAATGCCTTGGTATGTCGGTAATACACTTTTGGATCATCTCGAAGTATTGGAGCCGGAAGATCTTCAGGAAAGTACAGCTGCGAGATTTCCAGTACAATTGGTTATTCGTCCCAAGACAGAGGCCTATCATGACTTCCGCGGTTTTTCAGGAAAGTTATATGGTAATTCCCTGACTGTTGGGGATCGAGTTACCCTGCTTCCTTCGGGGACTGAATCCACGATCAAAAGCATACATTTCTTTGATCAGGAATTGGAATCGGCTGCTCCGGGTTCCTCCATTGTACTCACACTTAAAGATGAGGTGGATTGCAGCCGGGGGGATATGATCGTAAAAAGTGGAGAGGCTCCGAAAAGTGAAAAGCTTGTTTCGGCTACTGTCTGTCAAGTCAATTCAAAACCTCTCCAAGTCGGTCAAAAATACACACTGCAACATGGTGTCAATCGGGTTTTGGCTAAAGTGGAGCGCATCGAGGCGAAGGTTCACGCAGACTTTTCAGGAACTGAAGATAGCGATCAATTGAAGCTCAATGATATCGGGAAGGTGCATTTCAAACTGAGTAAAGCGATTCATTTTGATGCTTACCATGAGGCAAAGCCAAACGGAGCCTTTATCCTGATTGATGAAGGAAGTTTTGATACGGTTTCGGTGGGATTTATTCAGTAACAAGACTTCAATATCAAGACACAAGACTTCGATATTCATCATTCGGTGTTCAATATTCGATATTTCAAAACTTCGAACCAGGAACATTGAACCTTAAACCAAAATAACCAGCCTTGACTCTGTCTTGGCTTTTTCTAAAAACATTTACCCTACTTACTCGATAGGGAAATAAAACTATTACGCTATGCAAAGCTTTCGAACCGAACTGGAAAACCCCCTTGTAGAAAAGGATATTGTCGAGTTGGATCGTAAAATCGCTCTTTTCCGAGAAGGGAAAATCGATGAAGAAAAATTCCGTAGTCTTCGTCTTGCCCGAGGTGTCTATGGGCAGCGACAGCAAGGTGTGCAGATGATCCGGATTAAGTTGCCTTATGGAAGAGCCACTTCTACTCAGTTGAGACGGATTTGCAAGGTTTCGGAAGAGTATTCTACCGGAAGGCTACATATCACGACCCGACAAGATATTCAGATTCACTATGTGAGTTTGGATCGAACGCCAGAGCTTTGGGCTGAGTTGGAGAAGGACGACGTCACGCTTCGGGAGGCTTGTGGAAATACGGTTCGCAATGTCACCGCCTCCGAAACTGCCGGTATCGATCCGAAAGAACCCTTTGATGTGACTCCATACGCTGATGCCACCTTCCGGTATTTCCTGAGAAATCCGATTTGCCAGGAAATGGGGAGGAAATTCAAAATGGCATTTTCTTCCTCAGATGAAGACACAGGATTGGCATACATGCATGATTTGGGTTTTATCCCAAAAGTCAAAGAAGTCGATGGAAAGCAAGTTCGTGGCTTCAAAGTTCTGCTAGGTGGAGGTTTGGGTTCCCAGCCGAGACATGGAGATTTGATCACGGAGTTTTTGGAGACGGAGCAGTTGATTCCCTTTATCGAAGCGGTTTTACGCATTTTTGATAGGCATGGGGAAAGAGCCCGAAGAAATAAGGCTCGGATGAAGTTTTTGATTAAGGATTTGGGAATTGAGACCTTTTTGGATTTGGTAGAAAAAGAGAAAAAAGCCCTGCCTTTTCAATCCCATCCGCTTTCCATTGAAAATCAAGAAGAAAAACCGCTACCCAACCCCCAAAAAGTCAAAGTCAGTTCTTCTGAATTGGGTTTGGATTTTGAACTTTGGAAGCTGACCAATGTGCTCCCGCAAAAGCAAGACGGTTACGTTTCCATTGGGGTCCGAGTGCCTTTGGGAGATTTTTATCTAGATCAAGCAAGGCCTCTGGCAGATTTGGTGGAGGAATATGCCGCAGGGGAAATTCGATTTACACTTCGACAGAATATTTTGATTCGGGATGTTCGGGAGGATTTGATTCCATTCTTTTTTCAGGAACTGAAAAAACTCAATCTAGCTCATCGTGGCTATAATTCTCTGGGCGATATCACCGCCTGCCCCGGTACCGATACCTGCAATTTGGGGATTGCTAGCTCAACGGGAATTGCTGTAGAGCTTGAGAAAGTAATTCAAGAAGAATATCCGCAATACCTCAAAAATCAGGGCTTAGTCATCAAAATCTCCGGTTGCATGAATGCCTGCGGGCAGCACAATATGGCTCATATTGGTTTTCAGGGGATGTCCATGCGTGTAGGGAAGACGGTCTTTCCGGCACTCCAGGTTCTTTTAGGTGGGGGGAATCTTGGAGATGGAAAAGGTCGCTTTGCTGATAAAGTAACCAAGATTCCCAGCAAAAGAGGACCTCAGGCACTTCGTGTTTTATTGGATGATTTTGAGCGAAACGGGAATAGTTTACCCTTTCTGGATTACTATGATCAGCAGGGGCAAATGTATTTTTATGATTTGCTGAAAGAATTAGCAGATCCTCCCGGTTTGGAAGATTCGGATCGGATTGATTGGGGGAGAAAGGAAAATTATGAAGTAGCCGTCGGGGTGGGGGAATGTGCCGGAGTGGTGATTGACTTGGTGGCTACCCTGCTGTTGGAGGCCAAAGAAAAGCTCGATTTGGGTCAGGAATCCCTTCAGGAGAAACGATGGTCAGACAGCATTTACCACCACTATGCCGGGCTGATCAATGCTGCAAAAGCGCTTTTGCTGAGTGAGGATGTGAGCACGAATAGCTATGCGAATATTATCAGCTTGTTTGATGAGAAGTTTGTCCAAACCGGCAAAATCCAGTTGAATGGCACTTTCGCAGAGAAAGTCTATCAGATCAATCAACAGGAGCCCAGTGAAGAATTTGCCAGGGCTTATGCTAAGCAGGCAATGGAAATCTATGGAATGCTGAAAACTTATCGGGAAGAGGAGGTGGAAGCATGAGAACCATCATAAATCCAAAGGTAACCCTTGTCGGTGCAGGCCCTGGGGATCCGGAATTGATGACTTTGAAAGGAATTTTGGCGCTGAATACCGCTGATGTGGTTTTGTATGATGCACTGATTGATCCGGTTTTGCTGAAGCATGTGCCAAAGTCTGCCATTAAAATCTTTGTTGGTAAGCGTGTAGGCAAGCATTCGAAGCCTCAGGAAGATACCAACCAACTCTGTGTGAACATGGCAAAAAAATATGGTCATGTAGTTCGATTGAAAGGTGGTGATCCCTTCGTCTTTGGTCGGGGAGGAGAGGAAATCGAATACATCGAGGCCTTTGGAATTTCAACATCTGTCATTCCTGGAATCACTTCCGCTGTGGCTGTTCCAGCAGCTGCCGGAATTCCCGTAACCAAAAGGGGGATCTCAGAAAGTTTCTGGGTAGTGACAGGCACGACTACAACGGGAGAGCTTTCCAGAGACTTAGCATTAGCTGCCCAGTCCACAGCCACAGTAGTAATCTTGATGGGAACCAAAAAACTGGGAGAAATCGTGGAAACTTATCAAAAGGCTGGAAAATCCCATTTACCGGTAGCTATCATTCAAAGTGGAACCACTCAAGAAGAGAAAATAACCGCAGGATTTATCTACGACATCGAACAAAAAGCCCAGGAAAACAAAGTCGAAGCTCCCGCGGTGATCATTTTGGGTGAAGTAGTGCGGGAAAGTATGAGATTGGCAGAGGTGTATCGTGAATTTGTGAAAATGGAAATACGGTAGAAACACACATTGTGAAATACCATAGAAATATACCTCGCGGTGCTTGGTGAAACAGGCTTCCTTCGGTCTCGAAATAGGCCTGTTGCGAAATATAACTCAATCGTTCGTTGAAATGAGTTCGGCTTCGCTTCACGAAATATGCCTTCGGCGAAATACCGTAGAAATACACTTCGCTTCGCTCAGTGAAATATGCTCCCTGGGGTCACAATTTATAACGTAGACCAGTTATTTAAATATTTCGCTCGACGAAGTCGAGCTTATTTCTAATGTATTTCAACCGTATTTCTATCTTAAATCTCTAAAAAATGAATCATCTCTACCCCATTTTCCTCAAAGTCCACGAACTCAACTTACTCCTGATCGGTGGAGGTTTTGTGGCAACTGAAAAGCTGGAATTTCTGCTTAAATCAAGCCCTGAAGCTCAGGTGACCGTGGTTTCCAAGTTTTTCCGCCCCGAGTTTTTGGAATTGGCGGAAGGAAAAGAAAGCGTTACGCTCATCGAAGATGCCTACCATGAAAAATACTTGGGCGGAAAGCATATTGTCATCGCTGCCACAGACGACAAGACTGTAAATCGACAGATTCGAAATGAGGCGAAGGAGCGCTTTCTATTGGTCAATGTGGCAGATACACCCGAACTATGTGATTTTTACTTAGGTGGCATAGTGACCAAGGGAAACCTGAAGATTGCCATTTCCACCAACGGCAAGTCTCCCACGACCGCCAAGCGGCTTCGTCAATTGCTGGAAGAAGTACTCCCTGAGGAAATTGATGATTTATTGGAAAATCTGAATGCATACCGGGCTACGCTCAAAGGAGATTTTGAGTACAAGGTCAAGGCCATGAATGAGGTGACGGAGGAGTTGGTCAGAAGGGAGGCAAGACTCGAGAGGCAAGACTTGAAAAGCTGTAAATTGTGAGTGGTAAATGGTAAGTAGTTTTGAGAAAATCACGTATTAAGTTCCGATTATGTGATTTTTTACACGTTTTCGGAAGGTAAAATGTGATTTATGAATTTCTCCTAATCCTTGAGTGCCAAGAAAACCATGGGATTTTTTTGGTCTTTCATAAAAAGATAAAGCTTATTAGACTCGATGGCGTAGGACTCAACTGCCAATAAACTTTTCTTAATTCTATCCTCAAATTCTAAGATGGGAAATGTAGAGGACCCAATACCCGGATCGTAAACCACATTTTCAGGAGAAAAATTTATTTCCATTTTTCCCTCCGAATCAGCTTGAAAACAGCCATCGATCTGATGATCAAATGAACGAAAACTAAAAGCAGGCAAATCTTCACATCCACCTAAAGAAGATGCTTTTTCCCCAAATTGAAGGGTAATTTTAAAGATATTTATATAATCCTCACCACCCAGTGTAAACCTGGCTGTTCTAGCCAAACAGGTCAGATTGTCAAAAGAAGAACCTTTTTCTGCTTGAAACGCAACAAATTCCCATTTAGATCTCAATTTATAGGAACCCGCCCTATCAGACAGATCAAAACAGCAGATGTCTTTTGGATTGCATTGAAATTTCTGAACGATTGGCTCGAACAGCTCTTCTTCTGGTATTTCTATTGCTGTCTCGCAGGCTGCAAGAAAGAGCAGGAAAGGTAGTATGTGAAAAACTGATTTCATTTTTGATGGGAAGAATTACAGGTAAATGCAACCTAATTTTAAAAGTACATCCAATTGATTATTAATTAACTAGATTGAAAAGAATCTTTTTTTTAAAACGAAAAACAAGCCTTGAAATTATGCCGCCATAGCCAGTTTTCAAAGTTTTTATTTCCTACTCAAAGGGTCGACACCAGTCATTTCCCAATGTCCCAAGGCGATTGGAATACTCCCAATGGCATTCAACTGATCAAAAAAGTTCCGAAGCCGAAATACCTCACCTTTTTCCTCTTTAATTCGGGCATAGTCAGCCAAAGCATTTTCCAAAAGATATTTTCCGGTAATGTAGCTCGAACCGTAGCCAGGCTGCCGCATGTAGAGATGTTGCTCAAATAGCAAGAGTTCCTTTTCTGTTTTCATCCAACCTCTCGGTGTGTAATTCGAGTGAATTCCTCCTGCTTCTACCATGGTCATCTCATTGGCTTGAGCATACAATGAACCCAGTCCCCTTGCTGCCCGCTGAGCTATCATGATGTACACAATTTCCCGCGATCGGGGCGAATCCTTATACAAACCGGCATCCATAAACATTTCTTCCACCGCAGTGGCGGTTCCTTCATTTCTACTATCGAAAATATTATATAAGAGAGGGCCTCTTCGAATCAGGCTTTCATGAGGTTCATTATCCATGATCGCCAACTCAAACCAATGATAAAAATGGGAATAAAGAGGCAGTGGATCGATGTGCATCCCTATCGTAAAAAAGTTCCGCCTTTCTTCCGGGACAAACCTACCCCTGTGCTTGCGCAAAGCTGGCTCAAAGTAGTCTTTTGCGGTCAAAATCTCCTCTTTCTCCAGAAAATTCATCATTTTTTGAATGGACTTTTCGGTCAGTTGCTCAAATTCCTCCGGAGTATTTGCGGCCTCCAGTGGAGGGAGGCCTCGGTTTTGGTGTTCTTCGAGTTTCAGCGAACTCCAGGCTCTTGCCAATTCCCGCTTCAAGATCATCACCTCATCTTCCCAAGTTAAAGGCACCAAATGCACATTTTGGAGATACCAGGTGTAATTCTCCTTCCCGATTCCCGAAGGCCCGTCTTTCTTGGAAGCCTCTGCCTCCAGCCAAGCCACGAAGTCTTTGGTGGAGGATTGAGCTTCTTCTATGGCTTTCTTCAAGTCGGGATCTTTGGTTAGATCCGCTAAAACCAACATGTTTTGCAGGTCTTCGGCCTGCTTCTCGATTGTCGGTACTCCTGCTGCCCAAAGCTCTTTGGCATTTCCCGTAAGGTTGATTTTGGCTTGCGTGTTTAAAGCAGGGATCGAGCGTAATTCAGCTAGAAACTTTGCTTTGCCACTTTCATCCAATGGAAATGAATATTGCCATAGCTCTAGCACTTTGTGATGCGTAGGTCCTTCGTGGTCGGGTACATCACTTCGCTCCATCCAGATTGATTTGTAAAAAGCCGGATCTCTTTCCCAAGGCTTAAGAATTCGGTAATTGAAATCAAATCCATTCATTTCTGCCCAAACAATCCTCCAATCTACCTGCTCAGGAATGCTCCAGCCGGAGGTGTCCATTTGAAGAAGTCTGGTCTGAAGGTCTTGAAATTGAGGCATTCGTTGCTCAAAGGTGGCTTTTCGATAGTCTGGTGCACCTTCATGCAGCGGTGGATTTTCGAATTCCCTCCATTCTGTAAAGAGTGTTTCCAAATCCGAGTAGGTAGCAGTTTTTTTGCCGAGTACAGCGGATGAATTTGGACTGTTTTGGCAGCTGAAGAATAGAGCTAAAACAAGCAGAGGAAATAAGGATAGAAGTCTTCGCATGAGTTTTTGAGGATAGATTTAGGAAAGATAAGTGCTCCTTCTCCAGAATGCAAGATTTGAGGAGTTCGTATGATTAATCACATTCGTCATTTTCCGCTGATCAGAAATTGTGATTAGGTTTCGTTTGAGGTTTTTTATTTCCCCTAGTTCCACTAATTTTGGGCACCATTGAAAAACGCATCAATAATCTAGATTTATGGCATATTTATTTACCTCAGAGTCAGTATCTGAGGGGCATCCGGACAAAATTGCTGATCAAATTTCCGACGCATTGATTGATAACTTTTTGGCTTTTGATCCGAGTTCCAAAGTAGCTTGCGAAACCCTCGTGACCACAGGACAGGTCGTTTTGGCAGGGGAAGTCAAATCCGATATTTATTTGGATGTACAAAAGATAGCCCGAGATGTAATCAACCGAATTGGTTACACGAAGAGTGATTACATGTTTGAAGGGAATTCCTGTGGCGTGCTTTCTGCCATTCATGAGCAGTCAGCAGATATCAATCAAGGAGTAGAACGTCAAAATCCTGAAGAGCAGGGTGCAGGCGATCAAGGAATGATGTTTGGCTATGCGACGAATGAGACTGAAAACTACATGCCGCTGGCTTTAGACCTTTCTCACCGGATTCTTCGCGAATTGGCTGCCATGCGTCGTGAAAACAGCGAGATCACTTACCTCCGTCCGGACTCTAAGGCTCAAGTGACCATCGAATACAGCGATGATAATGTGCCGCAGCGAATTGAGGCAATTGTGATTTCGACTCAGCATGATGATTTCGACACAGAGGAAGCCATGTTGGCCAAAATCAAATCCGATCTGATTTCCAAGCTGATTCCTAGAGTAAAAGCTCAACTGACTGAAGATATTCAAAAGCTTTTCACTTCGGATATCAAATACCATATCAATCCAACCGGTAAATTCGTGATCGGTGGACCTCATGGCGATACCGGATTGACGGGAAGAAAGATCATCGTGGACACCTACGGTGGAAAAGGCGCTCACGGTGGTGGGGCATTCTCTGGAAAAGATCCTTCCAAAGTAGACCGTTCGGCGGCCTACGCTACCCGTCACATTGCCAAAAACATGGTGGCTGCGGGAGTGGCTGACGAGATGTTGGTACAAGTGTCCTATGCGATTGGAGTGGCTGCACCGATGGGTATTTATGTGAATACTTATGGTACTTCGAAAGTAGGAATGACCGATGGGGAAATCGCGAAGAAAATCGAGCAACTCTTCGATATGCGTCCTTATGCCATCGAACAAAGGCTAAAACTCCGCAATCCTATTTATGAAGAAACTGCTGCTTATGGACACATGGGTAGACAGAGTGAGGTAGTCAGCAAGACCTTCTTCTCCCCGTACCGGGACGAAATTACGCTTGATGTAGAGCTCTTCACTTGGGAAAAACTGGACTTTGTGGATCGGATTAAGACCGCTTTTGGAATTTGATTTTAGCTTTTAGAAGCTTAAAACCCCGAGGAAACTTGGGGTTTTTTCTTTTTAAAGCTATTATACCTAAGATTACCTTTAATGTCTGAAGTTTTTTATAGTTTTTAAAATTTCATGAAAGAGGACCTTCTTTTTGAGATTAAGGTTTTGTGAAATACGAGTTTCAATTCCCTTTCCCGCTCATTTTTCCTATCTTTAAGCATATCACCTTTTTCTAAAGAGGGAAAACCCCTTTTCATGTTTTTAACCTAAAACCTACTATGGCAAAAACCATAATTGTATCCAACAGACTTCCTATTTCACTTCGTCACCGCAATGGCCGTTTTGAGTTCAAACCTTCAGCAGGTGGTTTAGCTACCGGCCTTGGCTCCATCTACAAATCCGGTGAAAATATCTGGATTGGCTGGCCTGGAAATACGGTCGAAGATCCCGAGCAGCGGGCAGAAATTATTCTTGAACTCCATGATTTGAAGATGGCCCCCGTCTTCCTTACTCGGGAAGATGTGGAGCAATTTTATGAAGGCTTTAGCAATGAGACACTTTGGCCGGCATTTCATTATTTCACACAATACATGACGTACAATCCCGATCACTGGGAAGCTTATGTCCGCGTCAATCAGAAGTTTTGTGATGCCATCTTAAAGAAGGCAGATGCGGATGATACTATTTGGGTGCATGATTATCAGTTACTTTTGTTGCCACAAATGCTCCGGGAGGTTCTTCCCAATGCGACGATTGCATTTTTTCAACACATTCCTTTCCCATCCTATGAGATCATTCGGATGATTCCTTGGAGAAAACAACTTTTGGAAGGGGTTTGCGGTGCAGATTTGATTGGCTTCCATACCTACGATGATATGCGTCACTTCCTAAGTGCCGTGGGCAGAATCACCGGCCTTTCCAGTGAAAGTGGATACATACAGGCAGAGAATCGCATCATCAATGTGGATTCATTCCCGATGGGAATCGACTACGATAAGTTTGCCAAGCAGGCAAAAAGTCGAAAAACTCAGCGCATTGTTCAGGATTTTAGAAAGCAGGTAGGAGACCAAAAGCTGATCATCACGATCGATCGATTGGATTATTCCAAAGGAATTCCGCAACGTCTCCATGCTTTCACCAAGCTTTTGCAAGACCACAAGGAACTCCACGGAAAAGTCTCCATGATTATGGTTGTAGTACCTAGTAGAGACAAGGTTCAATCCTATAAAGAGTTGCGCGAGGAGATCGATTTACTGGTAGGCCGGATCAATTCCGAGTATTCCACCTTGAATTGGGTGCCCGTTCATTACTTCTATCGAAGTTTTCCATTCGAAGAGCTCAGTGCCTTCTACAATATGTCGGATATCGCTTTGGTTACCCCACTTCGGGACGGGATGAATCTAGTCTGCAAGGAATATGTGGCGAGCAGGACAGATCAAACGGGCGTGTTGATCCTCTCTGAAATGGCTGGAGCATCCAAGGAACTTCAGGATGCAGTCCTAGTCAATCCCAATAATCAACAGGGAGTAGTGGATGCGATCTACGATGCGCTGACTATGGATCCGAAGGAACAAAAGGAACGAATCGCTTCCCTTCAGTCCAGTCTGAAAAAGTATGACATCTTTCAATGGGTGAAGGTCTTTATGGACCGAATTGAGCATGTGAAAGAAAAGCAGGCCGAACTTACCTCGAAAGATGTAGACACCAAGGTGATTAATGAAATTGAAAAATCCTTCAAGTCCGCTAAAAATCCCGTTCTATTCCTGGATTATGATGGGACTTTGACTGGTTTTGTGGCAAATCCCCAGGATGCTAAGCCGGATGCCGAATTGAAAGCCATTGTCAAGGGATTAAGTGAAAAAGCACAGGTAGTAATCATTTCTGGAAGAGATAAGGACACCTTGGGAACTTGGTTCAAAGGTCAAAATATCGATATGATTGCCGAACATGGAGTATGGGTCAAACGAAAAGAAAATAAAGGGGAATGGGAGCTCTATGCAGATGTGGACGACAGTTGGAAGGAGGATATTCGATCAGTGATGGAATATTATGTCCTGCGGACTCCCGGGGCATTTATCGAAGAAAAGCATCATTCCCTTGTTTGGCACTATCGCAAGGTAGAAAGCGGATTGGGTGATCTACGAATGCGCGAACTTTTCAGCCATTTGAAATACATGGCTCGTGGACATAATCTGCAGGTGCTGGAAGGAAATATGGTCCTGGAAATCAAACGGCCTGATATTAATAAAGGTAGGGCTGCCACAGCCCTGATGAAAGGTCAGGAATATGATTTTATCCTAGCAATAGGGGATGACTGGACCGATGAGGATACTTTCAAAGTCATGCCAAAAAGCGCCTATACCATACGTGTGGGATATGCTTACACGCAGGCTAATTACAATATCAAATCATTCCGACAGGTGAGAAATCTCTTGGGTAAGTTGATTTGATGCCAAATTGTGATTATCGGAAAATGATGCCAGTTGATCTCTTTTCTTTGGATGGCTGGCTGGAAGCAGGAAGATTGAAGATCGAAGCTCTGAAATTCTCAACTCCTGTGCTTATTCTGAGCTACATTTGCCTGGTAGAATACAGGCGAAAAATATCCTAAAAATTACGATAGGCTGTATTTGGTTTATTTTGTCAGGCTGAGCGAAGCCGAAGCCAATTGTTTGCTTTTATTCAGCAACGTTTCGACTTCGCCCAACAAGACAAGAATTACCAATAAATGAATTTTATTGAATTCTGGCTTGAATTTCTTCGATTAAACCTTGGTATTTGATCATGATTCTCGACCAATCGCGGAAATATTCATCATCCTTTACTGTGATGACTTCCTTAGTACGATTCGGGTCATTCAGTTCCGCAGCTTGACTCACCAGCTTTACAGCATAGGCCAATTGATCTGAATTTCCTCCCGAACTCACAATAACGCGGGTACGAATCACCGATGAATTGAAATTCTCAACTTGCCAAGAAGTAGTCAGATAGCCCGTATTGAAATCCACGGTTTCTAGGATGTCGAAGTATCTGGTGACGATGGAGGAAAGTATCCTCCAAGCTTCCTCTGCAGAGTAAGCAGAATCAACTGGAACCGTAATACGGACATTGGCAAGGTCAGAAGAAACTGAGTTATCATAGGCCTGATCTCTTGCCATTTCTATCGTTTCCTGAATAGGAGGCTCGTTTCGGTTTGCCTGATTGCAATAGTCCTTGTAATACTTGACAAATCCATCTTTGCTGACTGTCACCCGCACACATTGACCTTTGGGTATTTTGACATCGTACGCTCCTAGTCCCATTCGCTGTCCTTGAATTTCGATGGCAGCATCGCTAGGTACGGTGTTGATTCGAACCAGTCTTTCTTCCAAGGCTACGGTCTCTCGGGTAGGCGGCTCTGGATCAATTCCCGGCTTGTTGCAATAAACTCGCTCATACTCCACAAATCCATCCTTACTCACAGTAACCGTTACACAGTCACCATTTGGGACATTCACATCCTGATTTCCCTTTCCGACCAAATTTCCATTGACAGTCACTGATCCATCAGCTGGCTGAACTTCTACCCGTACCTGTCGGTCCTTCAGTTCGAAATAGTCCCGAATCGGTGGAGTCTCCCGATCAGGAGAGTTGTAGTAAGTTCGTGTCAGAGGAGCAAAACCCGGTTTTCTCACTTCGATCGTCGCTGATCTGTCTTTGGGGATGGTTACGAAAATGGCTTTGGTTCCAATTCTTCTTCCATCTACAAAAATTTCAGCATCAAAGGGTTCAGCGGTCACATCGACTCGTCTCACATCCAAAACCACATTCTGATCTTTATCCCATTTCAGGTCCTTGTCATATTCTTTGATAACAGGTTGATAGCCTGGTTTGGTGATTTTGATTCGGTTTTTTAGGTTTTTCTCCAACTTGTATTCAATGGTACCAGTTCCGAGTTCTTGTTTTTCGGAATCATCGTAATCATTCAAAAGAATGAATTTGGCATCTGAATGGTTGGCGGTAATGGTTAATTTTTGGGCGAAAGTATTAGAAATAAGAAACAACCCAAGTGCTAACAAGGGTAGGAAGTAAATTTTTCTCATGTTGTTTTTGAAGGTTGGGGATTGAGACTGCAATAAATTCAATAAGAATAATTTATGCAACTCATAGCTTTATAGTTTTGTGCAATTCTATGGTTTTTAAGACCAATTTTTCTTTAAAAAATCCAACCAATTGCCATGCATGACCTTTTCGATATCATTTTTTGAATATCCTCTTTTCAAAAGTAAATCCGGGATTTTCTGCAAATCAGCAATCGTTTCCAAATCCCAAGGAGACTGCTCTGATCCAAAAGCCCCGTCCAAATCCGAACCGATTCCGATATGGTTGGCATTCCCTGCGATCTGGCAGATATGGTCTAAATGATCCAAAACGGTAGAAATCCGCACATCTCGTTCCTTTGGGGTGCTTTTTCCTCTTTCCCATCCCGGACTCAGCATCCAGGCATCAAAGGCTCCTCCGATTACCGCTCCCCGGTCGATCAAGGCTTTGATCATCTCGTCAGAAAACTGACGATTATGATCGACCAAAGCCCTGCAGTTGTTATGACTAGCCCAAATCGGTCCCTGAAAAATCTCCAAGGTATCCCAAAATGCCAAATCACATAAATGCGTGGCATCCAGGATAATTCCCAGTTCATCCATTTTTCGGAGCAAGTCTTTTCCAGCCGCATTCAAAGGAGCAGAGGAGTCGGTACCATGAGCATAGCGGCCCGGTCCGTAATGCGCTGGACCCAAAGCCCGTAATCCATATTCGTATGCTTTTTCCAGGTAATCAAGATTGACAATCGAGTCAGCTCCCTCCAAGGAAAGAATAAAGCCTACAGGCTCCTTGCTTTTGTCACTGGATGCATTCCAAATCCCGAGATGAGTCTCAAGTTCCTTCCAATTCTTGATTTGCCTCATTTCTCCTCGCTCCACCATGGTTTGATACCAAGCCAACTGCCCTTGGGTCTGGGCCCAAGCCTGCTCAGGCGAATGCCAACCTGGAAGGGAATTGTCAGGTGCCACATAGCGGGCAATCTGGGTGGCCACGACCAATCCTACATTTCCTTTTCGAAGTTCCGGAAGCGAGACCACCGCATTTCCCCGATCGGGTTTGTCCGTTAAACCTTTCTCCCGTGAATTAATCTCTGAGACAGGTCGGGTCAGGTCCCGATTCCACTCCATGGCATTCATACTCAGGTCTAAATGGGCGTCGATGGTCAGCATGGCTTAGAAGCTTTGAATGATAAAAACGGTGGGGATTTTATGTAGATCGATCGGACTTTTCTTCCAATCCTGAATGCTTTTGGTTTGGATCAGTTCATCTTTGGCTGTTAGATTTTTGGCGATGCAAAGCTTGGTTTGGGGAGAAAGGGTTCGCGTCAAATCCTCCAAGAGCTGGTTGTTGCGAAAGGGTGTCTCCATAAAAATCTGAGCTCGTTTTTCCCGAAGGGACTCAGCTTCCAGCTTTTTCAAAGCAGTGGCTCGCTCCTTTTTGTCAATGGGAAGATAGCCATGGAAAGCAAAAGATTGCCCCGAAAAACCAGAACCCATTAAGGCTAAAAACATGGAACTCGGACCGGATAGTGGAACCACCTGAATTCCTCTCGTGTGGGCATGTGCAACAGCTAGCGCTCCGGGATCGGCTATTCCCGGGCAACCTGCCTCAGAGATGATTCCCACATCGGCTCCCTTGAAAAGCGGCTGAAGGAGTCGATTAATGGATTCAGGAGCAGTGTTTTTATCCAGAATTTCCATGTGGACCTCTTCAAGGTTCACTCCAAGTTTCAGGCTGGAAATATAGCGTCGGGCAGTTCGGAGATTCTCAACTAGGAAAACTTTGGTATGGGCGATCACCTCCTTGACTTGGGGTGTAATCACCTCTTCGGCTGTGTTCTCAGCCAGCACATTAGGGATTAAGAAAAGCTTTCCTTGGGGCATGCGTTCAATTATTTCAAAAATTTCCTTACCTCTTCGATCACCTCAGCAGGCTTCTCTGCATGCAGCCAATGACCTGCTCCATCGATAAATTCCACCTCATAATTAGGGAAATGATAGAGAATGTCCTGCAAGTCGCTTTGCTGAATATAGTCTGAATTTCCTCCTGCTAGAAAAAGAGCTGGACCTTCATATTTACCATCTTCATCCAATGCTTTTCCTACCTCCTCGATATTTTCGGTAATCACGGGAAGATTGATTTTCCAATAAAAACCAGTCCGATCTCTTCCGAGGCTTTTGAGTAAGAATTGCCGGATTCCGGGAATGGAAATATATTGAGCGAGTTGATCATCCGCATCCTTTCGGGAGTGGATTTCAGATAGTTTGATGGAGTTCAAGCCTTCCAAAATCTTCTGATGATGAACTGGGTAGTAGCGGGGTGAAATATCGGCAACAATCAGCTTTTTTACCCGGTCAGGATATTCGATGGCAAAATTCATAGCCGTTTTGCCGCCCATGGAGTGACCCATTAAAAACACCTCACTCAAACCTTCGTCATCCAGAAGCTCTTTCAAGTCCTCTACCATGACACTGTAATTCCACTCCTCATCCTGTGGAGAGTCACCGTGGTTTCGTTGATCTACTAGGTAAAGCGTGAAGTCTTTTTCCAGTTCCCGGGCAATGGAAAACCAATTGTCAGCAGACCCAAAGAGTCCATGAAGAATCACGAGAGGCTGACCGGATCCGGTTTTTCGGAAATTAAGTTTCATCGTTTAGAGAGTTTCATTTGTGGCTGGATTTGAGAATCCAAGTTCTTGAAATCAATTGAAGGCTTCAAATAAAAATCAAAAGCCGATTAACTTCGGCTTTCGATCAAATCTTTGACACATTCTATCCAAGTGTCGTTGGAGTTGAGACTGGGAACTAGATCCCAGTGTTCTCCACCCAATTCCTCGAATTCTTCTTTGTATTCTTCACCTACCTCGACGGTGGTTTCCAGACAGTCGGCCACGAATGCCGGAGAGAAGACTAATACTTTTTTGATTCCTTTTCCAGCCAATTCTTTAATGACATCCTCTGTGTAAGGCTTGACCCATGGATCATTTCCGAGACGGGATTGGAAGCAGGTCGTCACCTTTTCCTCAGGTAGTCCTAGCTTGGCTGCTACCAGTCGGGTGGTTTGGAAGCACTGTGCCCGATAGCAGAATTGATTTTTTGCCCCATATTTATTGCAGCAGGAGCCCAGCTTGCAGTAGTTGTCTACCGAGCCCTTGCGAATCTGTCGCTCTGGCAAACCATGATAAGAGAAGACAAAATGCTCGTAGTCTCCTTTTTCCATCATTTCCCGTCCCAATTCTTCCCAGGCCTGCAAAAAGAGTGGATGCTCCACAAAGTTGCTGATGAATGAGATCTCAGGGATAATCTGCCAGCCACGGGCAATCTCCATGACACGATCGATCACGGAGCCATTGGTAGCCGAAGCGTACTGAGGGAAAAGAGGCAAAACGATGATTTTTCGCACTTTTTCTGCCATCAACTCATTGAGTCCTTGCTCAATACTAGGGCTCTGATAGCGCATGGCGATTTTTACCAAATACTTATCGGGATCGAGTTTGGGAATCAATTTGTCCCGAAGGTCCTCTGTATGGAAAAGCAAAGGTGAGCCTCGGTCAGTCCAGAGTTTTCTATATTCTTTGGCGGACTTAGGTGCCCTGAAAGGAGCAATGATCAGATTGACCAGCATCCAACGGGGGATGAAAGGAAAGTCAATGACGCGCCCGTCCATCAAGAATTCGCGAAGGTATTTACGTACGTCTCCGGTGGCGGTACTGTCCGGAGTTCCCAAATTGACGAGCAAAACGCCAATTTTCTGTGCTTTTGGCATGATTGGTTTGGTAAATCGGTGAGTGTTTACAACTCAAAATTAAGCCTGAAAGTTAATTCAAACCAATAGAACAAATTGATGAAGGATTGATAAAGCTGTTAGATCTTGAGATTTCCCGCCCATTTCATCAATGGGCCAGAGGCAATACTTGATACTAAAGCCAAGATTACCAGGCCGATAAAGAGCGAATCAGAGACCAGTCCGTACTCTAAGGCAATCAATCCCAAAATAATATCCATACTTCCTCGTGTACTCAATCCAAAACCTGTGATGATGGACTGCTTTCGCCCCACACCGGCAAAACGCCCACCGATGTAGGCTCCATAATATTTGGTCAGCAATCCTACTACCACCACAACTCCCGTGACTCCGAGGTCAAAGCTTTCAATGAAATTCACTTTCAAACCGATGGATACAAAGAAGATCGGGGCGAAAATATTATTGATAAACTGATGTAAGATTTCCTTGGCTTTTTCTGTCAAATGATCAGAGTCTCCCAGTGCCACACCAATGATAAATGCGCCAAAAATGGCATGGATTCCAATAAACTCGGTAAAGGATGCGGCAAGGAAACACAAGGCTAAGGAAAGTGAAAGTAGACCGCCTGGCCAGGCGAGTTTTTTATTGACCCAAGGGAGCGTTTTGTTGATTAGTCCTTTTCCGACAGTGAGCATGACCAGAGTAAACAAGAGGGTCAAGCCAATCGTCGGCCAAACGCCCAAGCCACCACTGCTACTTTCGGAGAGCGAAAGGATAACCGAAAATACAATCCATCCCAATACATCGACAATCATCGCTCCTGCTATGATTAGTAGGCCCGTTTGGGTTTTGAAAAGGTTGAGATCCATCAAAACCCGCGCGACTACAGCCAGGGCTGTGATACTAATGGCCAAGCCGAAAAAGGTGGAGGCTACGATTCGGTCATTGATATTGACCCCGAGAAACTCGGGGAAGGCATAGGCTACCACAAAGCCCGCGATGATAGGTAAGACCATCGAGGCGACTGCGATTTGCAGGGCATTTTTACCCTGACTCCACACAATCTGCAACTCCACTTCCAAGCCTGCAATGAAGAGCAAAAGGACTACCGAAATCTGCACAAAGCCATCGAGGGCAATATTTGTTGTCTCGGGATTAGCGGCAAAAAGGTAGGTGTGGAATTCTGGGAAAAGGGTTCCCAAAATGGTAGGTCCTAGAATAATACCTGCTAGTATTTCGCCCACCACGGCAGGCTGCTTGAGCTGCCTTGCAATCTCAGCGAAGACTCTTGCCATGATGAGCATGGCAGCAATTTGTAACAGGAGATTGATAACCTCCTTATGGTTCAAAGTTTCCATGGAGGTTTATTTTTTGACGATTAGAAGATTACAAGGTAAGGTACTGAGTAGTTCTTCGAGATCGTGAGGGAAGAGTCGGTCAAAGAAGTTTAGTCGGCGATCATCACCGACCACGAGCAAGTTGGCATCTGTCTTTTCGCAGAATCTCGCCAGCTCTACGGCCCACTTTCCTCCGGTTACCTTGATGTTTATTTTCAAATTTCCCTTGTCTAGTTTGTCAATGATTTTTTCTACGTACTCGATCTCATTTTGGACGAGTCGTCTGCGGGTTTGGGAGATTTCATCTTCCGAATCTTCTCCTGCTGTACCCATTTGGAGGCCATAAAGTTTTATTTCATTCAAAATAGAAACTAAGTCCGCCTTTACTATTTTGGAAAACTCCAGTCCCTGTTCGATAACTTGTGGGGTAAACTCCAGCTGGGTCCCATTGATGACAATTCGTGAAAATTCAGAAGTTTCTACTTTTGGCTCGATCAAAGTCAAAACGGAACAAGGAGCTTTTCGGATGATTTTTCTTCCGACTGTTCCCATGTAGTACTTGAAAAGCCCTTCCTGCTTCAATGCTCCTGCCACTAGCAAGTCCACTTTTTCTTCCTCACAGGCCTTGAGAATCATTTTGACAGGTTTTCCCTCAAGCCATAAAACTTTGATTCGTAGCTTGTCGCATCCATGGCGTTGTAAAAGCTGATCGAGCTTTTCTTCCAATTGAGGCGTTTTAGTGCCCACATGAATAAGCAACAATTCAGTGTCAAAAAGCAAGACTAGCCGTTTGACCTCGGCAATCAAGGCCTCTATTCTTGGGGAAAAGGCAATGGCCAAAGCTATTTTAGTGTACATAAGACGCGGGGAGTTTTGACTAAATAATAAAATTTTCAGCTTGCGTCCAATTAAAATTTTCTACCCATTTATCATTTCCTATCTCCATTCAAGCTTTTTTGGGCTTTCAGAAGTAAGTCTTGGTGCTTATCTGGATATATTTTGATAAAATTAGGCAGTGATGATCGAATTCACCTGTAATTAAATCCCATTAGTTTATGAGAAAATTTCTTTTCAGCTGCCTGCTTGCTGGAAGTGTTTCTGTCGCCGGGTCAGCTTGGGCCCAAGGCGATTATCCTACACTTTCACAGCTGGAGCAGCGACTTCAAAAAATTGGCTCGAGTGCCAATGCCAACCTTCAAAAACTCGGGCAAACCTCAAGTGGTAAGGATGTTTGGGTTCTGAAAGTCGGAACCGGTGACATGGACCAGAAACCAGCCATTGCTGTGGTCGGTGGAGTGGAAGGTTTTCATGTCTTGAGTGTGGAATTAGCCACGCAGTTTGCCGAGCGATTGGTTAGTGAGCATGCTGAAGCATTGGAGGAGACTACCTTTTATATTTTTCCAAATATGTCTCCTGATGCCTATGAGCAGTATCACGCAAGTCTGAACTATGAGCGTCGCGGTAATGCTACTGCTGTCGATCATGACCGGGATGGCACTCCTGGAGATAATGGTTATACCGATTTGAACGGGGACGGCTTTATTACCTGGATGCGCGTGGAGGATCCGATGGGAGATTACAAAGTTTCTGATGAGGATGAGCGTGTATTGGTCAAAGCTGATCGCAGCAAAGGCGAGGCTGGACAGTTCCTGGTTTACAAAGAGAGTAAGGATGATGACCAAGACGGAAAGTTTGCAGAGGATTTGAAAGAGGGAATAGCTTTCAATAAATCCCTGACCTACAAATTCCCGGTTTTCGAACCTTTAGCTGGAGATATTCCGGTTTCGCAGCCGGAGACAAGAGCCATGCTTGATTATCTTTTTGAGCAGTGGAATATTTTCGCTTTTGTGACCTTTTCTCCTGCCAACAATCTCTCTTCCCCGCTGAAGTACAATGCGCAAAATGCTCGAAAGAGAGTGGTGACCTCCATTTTGCAGAAAGATGAGGCTATCAACGCCATGGTCTCAGAAATGTACAAGAGTACGGTTTCTCAAAAAGCTTTTCAGCAGAATAATCAGGGAACAGACGGAGATTTCTTTCAGTGGGCATATTTCCATTTTGCTCGCTTGAGCTTTGGTACACCAGGATATTGGACACCTGAATTCAAAGGCAAATCCAATGCTGAAGCCAACTATTTAGCTTGGGCAGATTCGCTTGGTTGGAATGATGTATTTGTACCTTGGACGGAGATTTCTCATCCAGATTTTCCAGGCAAAAAAGTAGAGGTAGGAGGGATCAAGCCTTTTGTAATGGCAAATCCTCCCTACGAAAAGGTAGATGAAATAGCCGAAGAGCATACGGAATTCATCCTCAAGCTGGCAGAAATGCAGCCGAATCTGGAAGTACAAAATCTCAAAATCGAATCTATCGGAAATGGTTTGACCCGGATTTCCTTGGATTTGTTTAATAATTCACCCCTTCCTACTCATTCGGAGATGGGTGAGCGCTCTCGATGGCTGCGAAAAATCCGAATTGATTTAGGAGCGGATTCTGATCGATTGATTTCAGGAGAAAAGATCCAATTGATTGACTCTATTGATGCCTACGGAAAAGCCAGTCTTAGCTGGATCATCCGTGGAAAAGGAGATGTCAGCTTCAAAGCCGGTGCTCCTCATGCAGGTTTCATCAATGCAACTTTCAAACTCTAAAGCCATGAAGAAGATGAATATAAAAAATACAATCCTTGCCTTGGCTTTGGGCGCAGCGAGTCTGGCAAGTATCGAATCAAGCGCGCAGCAAAAGTTTTTCAAAGCGGTAGGTTCTCCGCACATGCCAAAGGTAGAAGCGGCTTGGAACCGCTACTACACTTATGAAGGCCTTGTGGAAGTGATGCAAAAGATCGCTAAGGCACATCCTGATTTGGCGAAAATCGAATCCATCGGCAAATCTTACGAAGGTCGGGATATTATGACCCTGACCATTACGGATTTTTCCGCAGGGAAGGACACCGATAAGCCTGCCATGTGGATCGATGGAAACATTCACTCCAATGAGATTCAGGGAGCTGAATTTGCGCTTTACACCGCCTGGTACCTAACTGAGATGCATGCAGATACGGAATTTATCCAGGAGTTGCTTCGGGATAAAACGTTCTACATCACACCAACCATCAATCCGGATGCGCGAAATGACTTTTTCCTAAAGCCAAATACCCAAAACACCCCTCGATCCGGAGTTATTCCTTTGGATAATGATGGTGATGGTCAGGCAGCTGAGGATGAAATGGACGACTTGGATGGAGATGGCCATATTACCCAGATGATCCGGAAATCTCCTACTGGTCGCTACATCAAAGACCCTCTGGATCCTCGACGATTGATGCCTGTCGGACCGGATCAGGTGGGAGAGTATGAAATTCTCGGTCAGGAAGGAACTGATCTAGACGGAGACGGTCGTATCAACGATGATGATGTCGGCTACTATGATCCCAACCGGGATTGGGGCTGGAACTGGCAGCCGGACTACATCCAAAGAGGTGCCATGCGCTATCCATTCACACTTCCAGAAAATCGCTCGGTGATGGAGTTTGTGATGAAGCATCCCAATATTGCGGGAGCTCAGAGTTATCACAACTATGGAGGAATGATCCTTCGTGGTCCTGGTGCCGAAGAGGATGTGAATACTTACAACCGAGAGGATATCCGAATCTACGATGCCATTGCCAAAAAAGGCGAAGAAATGATGCCAGGCTATCGTTACCTCACAGTTTACAAGGATCTATATTCAGTGTTTGGAGGGGAATTGGATTGGTTTTATGGGAATCGTGGGATTTTCACCTATTCCAATGAGTTGATGATTTCCTATCTCTACTTCCATCAAAATGCCGGTAGAGGCAATCAGGAAGAGCAGTTGAAAGTCGATCAGTTACTGACTTTCGGAGATGCCTTTGTGGATTGGGCAAGCTACAATCACCCACAATATGGTGAGATTGAGATTGGAGGTTTTAAGAAAACCTTTGGACGAGCCCATCCAGGATTCTTGCTAGAGCAGGATGCGCATCGAAACTCAGCCTTTACCATCTATCATGCCTACCACACGCCGAAGCTATCGGTGATGGATGTAAGCGAAGAGGACCTTGGTGGTGGATTGAAAGCGATTACGGCTACTATTTTTAATGAACGAATGATGCCAACACACTCCTCGCAGGATTTGAAGTACAATATCGAGCGTCCGGACTATGTTTCCATTTCCGGGGCTAAAGTTGTCGCAGGCTTTGTGGTAGAAAATGAAGACTTCAAGCGCTACCAAGAACAAAAACTTCGACCAGAGCGCATTGCGGTGGACAATATCCCAGGAATGAGTGCGGTGAAAGTGAGATGGATAGTATCTTCTGCTTCCAACTACAGTATCACCGTCGATTCCGCCAAAGGTGGAAAGGCGAGTTGGAGTAAGTAATCATCCATTTCTTATGGTCCTAAAATCCCGCTATCGAATGTTAGCGGGATTTTTTTTGGGAAATAACTAAAACGATTGCTGTATTCTTGGTGGCTTTTTAGGGTCCAATAGCCAGGAGTTCAAGATCATTTGAGTAAATTTTTACTAAAAGTGGATAATTCGCTTTCGCTATTCAAAAGTTTGAATTCTTCCTTCTTTGATTAAAAGTTTTGAATTTTTGTGCCCGATGATTCAGTTTTTTCTCATAATCAGCAGTTTAGAAAAAGTCTATTCTTGACAAGTTGTCAAGAAAACTTTAAATTGCTGAAAAATTTCGTATGATAATTACTATGCACATCGGCGAATTTAAATCACGCTTTTCTGAGGTTGTGGAAATGATCAAAGAAGGCAAACTCATCCGTGTGATTAAAGGAAAGTCCGGGGAATTGGTAGGTTAT
>NZ_JAPEIB010000018.1:0-83371 GCF_028823735.1 Algoriphagus sp. NF | reverse complement strand
TTGTCACTAGCTGTCTAAGAATATTTGGCTACGTGTAGGATTCCGAAGAGTCATAAAAAATAAAGCCTAAAATCAACCATTTGAATAGTAATATTTCAAATTATCAGCCCGAGGGCTTAACTTAAGATTTCAATCATCAATAATATTAAACCCTAACAAAATCGATTATGAAGGAACCCGAGAAACCTAATTCTGGACAATCCAGGAGAGAATTTATAAAAAATGCCGCTCTCGCCTCTTCCGTATTCATTGTACCAAGACACGTATTGGGAGGGGTGGGCTTTACAGCTCCTTCCGACCAATTGAATTTGGCAGCGATTGGCGCAGGTGGAAAAGGTGCAAGTGATATTGAATTGGCATCCGTAGGTGGAAGAGAGCGAGTGGTAGCACTTTGTGATGTAGATTTCGCAGGATCTGCCAAGCGTTCTGTAGATAATTTCCCCAGTGCTAAACTCTATGCAGACTACCGGGAGATGCTGGACAAGGAAAAGGACATTGATGCGGTAACGATATCCACCCCTGATCATGTACACGGCCCCGCTGCCAAGTATGCCATGGAGCGCGGCAAGCATGTTTACGTTCAAAAGCCCATGACCCACAACATCCGGGAGGCCAGAATGCTGACCGAAATGGCAAGATCTCAAAAGGTGGTTACCCAAATGGGTAATCAGGGTGGTTCCAATCCGCTTTTGAAACTCGTTCAACAATGGGTAGACGAAGATAGAATCGGTGCAATAAGCAAAGTTCAGGTTTGGACCAATCGTCCTGTATGGCCTCAGGGTGGAGCTTTTCCAAAGGCAGAGCCCGGAGCAAAGCCTGATGCTTTGGATTGGGATCTTTGGCTAGGACCAGCACCGGAAATCCCTTTCACCCCAAATCTTCATCCATTCAACTGGAGAGGCTGGTGGGATTATGGAACCGGCGCACTGGGCGATGTAGGCTGTCACTTGATCGATATTCCGTTCCGAACCTTGGGACTTCATTATCCAAAAGATGCTGAATGTAGCGTAGGATCCGTTTTCAGTCAGATGTGGACACCTGATTACCATCCGGAGGGTTGCCCAGCTTCCTCCTTTATCACCTTACATTTTGATGCAACTGCCAAAAGCAAATCACCCATCGAAATGAACTGGATGGATGGAGGTATCAGACCGGCACACCCTGACATCATTCCGGCAAACGATGACATCGGAGGTGCTAATTCTGCCAACGGAGTGCTCATCATCGGTGAAAAGGGAATCATCTCTACCAATATCAACGATTCCTCACCGCTGATGCCTAAGCTTTATCTCAATGACGGCACGAAAGAGGAAGGACCTCAGTCTGAGGAAGGATTCGAAAGAGAATATGGCCATCAGCGGCTTTGGGTAGAGGCTTGTAAGGCTGGTTTCAACTCACAGGAGCATCAAGATTTGACATCTTCCTTTGACTATGCCGGCCCAATGACAGAGACCGTTTTGATGGGTAATTTGGCAATAAGAAGCTATATGCTCAGAAGGGAAAATGCGCAGGGTCGCCAAGAATTCTTCGCCCGCAAAAAGCTACTTTGGGATGGAGAAAACATGCGAATCACCAACCTGGAAGAAGCCAATCAGTTTGTCGGCAGACAATATCGCAAGGGATTTGAGGTGTAAACTCTGACTTAGAATAATTGCATAAACCGTGGGCCAAAAACTCACGGTTTTTTTGTTGTCCTTTTCTCAATTGAAATTCTTAATTCTTAAGGCTTGGATCGGGATGAAATCGAGCATGACGCAAGCGACACCCAGAGGGATGATTATAAATGCGAGATTCCATGTGACCGCTTTAAGACAAATTATAAACGCATGAAAAAAGGCTATTCAAGCTGCCATCCAACAACAATGAATTTTAAATATTTTCCCATTTTCGGACAATTTTGATCGAATGAAAAGAGCTTGAGAACCTCAATTCTTCCGTTAGGCCTAAAAAATGGATATTTTTTCTGGCAAGACTTTGGTCAAAAAGTTTGTAGGTATTTAGAATTAAGGCATGCTTAGACATTACATCAAGACCAGCATTCGAGGAATCAAATTCCATCCATTTTATTCCATCGTTAGTATTTTTGGATTGAGTGTTGGCTTGGCTTCTTGCCTATTAATCTTCAGTTTTTGGTCCTACGAAAAAAGCTACGATAAATTTCACAGCCACTCAGATCAAATCTATCGAGTCTCTGAATTGAAGAAACTGGAAAATGAGGTCATTAGTGCTTCTGCAAGCACCTATTCTCGCGTGGGCGAAAAACTACGAAATGATTTTGCTGGAGCAGAGGCTGTCCTTCGAATCCATCCTCTGGCACAAAACACCAGCATTCAGTTTGAAGAAACGATCTTCCAGCAAGGTGGAATCCTTGGAGTAGAAAACGGTTTTTTTGACTTTTTTGACTTTGAGTTTATAGCTGGATCCGCCAGTAATTGGAAGAACACCCCACAATCCGTGATTTTGACGGAGTCACTTGCTCTCAAACTATTCAGGAAAACAGATCCCGTGGGTAAGGCTATCATTATCAACGGAGCTTATGGAGCCTATGGAGCGGATGGCTACGAAGAATTCAAAAACTATACGGTCGCAGGGATAATCCAAGACATTCCCGGAAATACCCATTTGGAGTTTTCGGCCTTGATTTCTCTTGACCTATACAGCAATCCAGATCGAGAATTTTCCAATTGGGGCAACAGTCTCTATACCTATGTCAAACTGCCAAAAAATGGGAGTCAGGCGGATTTAGATGAAGCCTTGGGCCAAATTGCTACAGAAACCTTTCCCGATTCAGGGCTCCAGTTTTATTCCCTTGGCTTAGAAGATATTCATCTTAGATCCAGTCTGCTCAATGAGTTCAAAAGTAATGGAAGCGAGCAGGCCTTGTACCTGTTGGCGGCCTTGGCAGTTTTAATTTTGGTGATCGCAGGTTGCAATTATGTCAACTTTGCTACGGCAAGAGCCATTCAGCGGCACAAGGAAATCGGATTGAGGAAGATATTTTGGGCCCGGAAGTACCAACTCTTCGAACAGCTTTTTACAGAGGCTATATTCGTAAATTTAATCGCAACAGTGTTGGCTTTTTTGTTAATCGCCTTAGTCAACCCATTCCTTTTTTCACTTACAAATATCGACCTACTCCATGAGATGATTTTCAATCTTGGAATCGGCTACCAATTGGCAATCATTGCTGCCGCCGTCCTCTTTTCTGGTCTTTACCCGGCCTGGTTAGTTTCCAAAAGCTCCTATCAAACCCTTTCCTCCAAGTCACAGAGTCAATTAAAAATCCAGCGCCCCATCGTTGTTTTTCAATTTGCAATATCAATTTTCGTCATCGGATTCACCCTTTTGATCTCAGCCCAACTACGTTTTATGCAGGAAAGCAATGCTGGTTTGGAGCTGGAAAAAACACTGGTCCTGAATGGACCAAGTGTAGAAAATTCAGAATTTGATTTAGGACAGCGACTTGGGAGCTTTCAAAGTTCGCTAAAGACTGACAGCCGAATCAAAGGTGTAAGTGCTGCAAATTTCATTCCCGGCAAGTTGATTTCGGGTAATGCCGAGGGATATGTAAGGAGACTTTCCGTCCCTGAAGAAGAGGCCAACAACTATTCATTTACGCAAATTGATGAGGATTTTATCCCCGAATTTAAATTAGAAATCCTGGCTGGAAGAGGCTTTAATAACGCTTCCAGTGGGCAAGAAACCGTCATCATCAATGAGGAAGCTTCCAAACTTTTGGGATTCGAATCCCCAGAGGATGCCATCGGCCAACGGATTCATTACAGGAGAAACAGTACCCCAGAGATCATCGGCGTTATCAAGAATTTTCATCAGTTTTCACTTCGTGAAGCATATCAACCCATCATTTTTGAGAAGGGAAAGCAGCCGGACTCTTACCTCTATCTGAAATTCAACTCTTCTTCGGAAACAGCGCTATTAAGCGACTTGAAAGCTTCTTGGGAGCAAGCCTTTCCCGGTAACCCCTTTAATTATTTTTACTTGGATGAGTTTTACAATCAGCAATACCAGCAAGATCAGAATTTCTTCCAAGTGTTCCAGATTTTCTCAGGGTTGGCAATTCTAGTCGCCTCTTTGGGCTTTTTCGGGCTTACTTTCTTTTTGGCTACTACTAAAGTAAAGGAGATAGGAATTAGAAAAACACTCGGTGCAGAGTTTAAAGACGTGGTAGCAATTTTAGGAAAGGGAACGGTTCCTTCTTTGCTAATTGCAGGATTGATTAGTATTCCATGTATTTATTTTTTGGGAAATAGCTGGCTTCAAGATTATGCTTTCCGAATAGCTATTGGATGGTGGGTTCTACTATTGCCGCTGATCCTATTTGGTCTATTGACACTTTTCATCATTCAGATTCAAGCTCTGAGAAGTTATCGCGCTAACCCCATCGATGCCTTACAGGAGGGCGGAAATGGAACCCTTTCAAGGTAGAGATCAAAACTTGAAGCTTTTTGGAAAGGCTTTAATGGGTTTCGGGGAATCCTTTGGCCATTTTTCAACAGATTTACTATTGATTTTTTTACATTAGTCATCTAAAGATCAAATCATACCCCGTGCTAAAATCTCCCAAAACAACCGTCTGGATTTCTTTGACTTTTTCAATCTATATTTTGATTGCTTGTTCGAATCCACAGGAAAAGGAAAACATCATTTCAAACCCAAACCTAAGCTACGAGAAATACAAGCCCTCTCCCACTGATCAAATCATTTCCAGAAGTAAATATACCGGCCAGCTTTATGGCTTTTGGCTAGGCCAATGCATTGCCAACTGGACCGGACTGATCACTGAAATGGATAAAATCGGTGGTGAAGGAAAAGATGGCAAGGGCGCAGGGTTTTACACTCGGGAAAATTGGGGAGGCCTTGACCAACCTGCAATTTGGGAAGACACCGTTCCAGAATATGGCAGGAAGATTGACTTTGTTTTGCTTGGAGAAGATAGTATTTGGGGAGCGGATGATGATACCGATATCGAGTATATGTATCAGTACCTTACTTTTCAGCATCAAACTACTCAGCTGAGCCCAGAGCAGATTCGAGACGGCTGGTTGAAGCATATCTACTCGGATGAAAACACACCCTATATCGGAAAAGACGGAAAATCCCCCGAAAACTATCTCTGGGTATCCAATCAACGGGCGCACGATCTGATGCGGGAAGGAATGCTCCCACCTGCTACTGGTTCACCTGAAAACAATCCCGAGTATGAAATGATTGATGCCCAGCTCACTACTGAGATCTTTGGCCTTTTTGCACCCGGAAGACCGGATATTGCCCTCGAAATCGCATCTCTTCCTATTCAAACTACCGCACGGGAAAATGCTGAATGGGCCTCCCAATTTTATGTAGTCATGCACTCTTTGGCTGCTACGGTGGATACTACCCTATCCCACAAAGACCAAGTCTTTGGACTCGCAAAAGCTGCAAGAGCCTATTTACCAGCAGAATCTCAGATAGCCAGCATGTATGACTTTGTCTGGGAAAGTTATCAGCAAGGCAGACCATGGGAAGAAACCCGAGATAGCCTGCACACACTTTACCAGATCCAAAAAAAGGACGGATACGAATGGTATTACAAGGACCCTGTTTGCAATGGATGCTTTGCCTCAGGCATCAACTTTGGAGCAGGTTTGGTCAGCCTTTTCTATGGAGAAGGAGATTTAAAGGAAACAATCAAAATCGGAACTTTAGCCGGCTGGGATTCGGATAATCCAACTGCTACCTGGGGAGGATTGATCGGTTTTTTGATAGGAAAAGAAGGAGTAGAAAAAGCCTTTGGTCAAAAGCTCTCCAATCGATTCTATATTCATAGGACCCGTGGTGGATTCCCCAATGATGGAGTGGACACCTTCGAAAATATGGCCGAAACAGGAATCATGATCATTGACCGGGTGGTACAGGAGCGGATGAATGGAGGAGTAGACCTTGAGAATAATCGCTACCTAATTCCAAAAATTTAAATTTATAGAAATGCAAAAGAAAACACTCCGATGGCTGATTCAGTCGGTATCTGGATTGCTTTTGACGGGTACTGGACTTTCCATGTGTATTGATGCTGGTCTCAACAAACTATCTGGCGAACCTTGGTTTTGGTACGGAACTGCGGGACTGATAGTATTTCAGGCTGGTTTGAGTTTGGTGATTGATGGAGTTCGCTTTAGGAAATAGAGAATTAAGCGAATCTTAAGATATAAAGCATATTTTATCAAAAATTTAGGATGAAATTAGGATAAGTATTAAGTCCATCATTAGTAAACCTCAAGGAAAAAAACCTGTCTAATCCTTAACCAACCCTCCCAGCCATGTTAAAAAAAATCACAATCGCTTTTCTAGCACTCCTTGTTCTAATCCAGTTTATCCCCGTGGAAAAAAATGAAAGTAATGACATGGAGTTTGATATCTCAAAAAGTTACCAAATCGGAGATAATGTCGCCACTATCCTCAAAGGTGCATGTAATGACTGCCATACCAACCTGACCCGCTATCCTTGGTATTCAAACATACAACCTGTCAAATATTTTTTGGCAGACCATGTGAATGATGGTAAAAGGCATTTGAATTTTTCCGAATTCACCAAGCTTCCTCTTGCTGTGCAAAACCACAAGTTTGAAGAAGTAATTGAAATGGTAGAAGAGAAAGAAATGCCCTTGGAGTCCTACACCTATTTTGGACTGCACCCTAAAGCCAACTTAACCGAAGAAGAGCGTCTGGCATTGATCAATTGGGCAAAGGATCAAATGGCTTATTTGGCAGCCACCTACCCTGCCGATAGCCTAGTCAGAAAAAGGAGGACCCCACCAAGTCAATAAAAAACGTAATAAAATGGCCCGAATTTACCGGGTCATTTTTATTTTGAGCCTATGAAGAAAATTAAAGAAGAGGAAGTTCGATGGGGGATCATCGGGGTTGGGAATGTATGCGAAGTCAAATCGGCCCCCGCCATGAATTTGATCCAAAACAGCCGCTTGGTAGCTGTCATGCGAAGGAATGAGGAGAAGGTAAAAGACTACGCAAATCGACATCAGTTCCCCAAATGGTATACCGATGCCGAGGAGCTGATAAATGATCCGGAGGTCAATGCCATCTACATCGCCACGCCTCCAAATATGCACCTACCCTACACCGAACTGGCTGCCAAGGCTGGAAAACCCGTGTATGTAGAAAAACCCATGGCTCGAACCTACGCTGAATGCCTGAGCATGATCCAAGCTTGTGAAAAAGCACGGGTTCCACTGTATGTGGCCTACTATCGAAGAGCATTACCACATTTTGTCAAAATCAAGGAGCTTCTTGAGCAAGGAGAAATTGGGACTGTACGCACCGTAAATATTCAGATGCGGCAGGAGCCCGAACCGGAAATCATTGCCCAATTAGAGAATAATTGGCGGGTAGATCCGGAGATTGCCGGAGGAGGATATTTCTATGATCTCGCCTCGCATCAACTGGATTTGCTTCAATTCTTTTTTGGTAAGATCAGCCAGGCATCGGGTTTTCAAAATAATCAAGCTGGTCTCTACGAGGCAGAAGACACGGTCGTTGGAAGCTATGTATTTGAAAATGGCGTCATGGGAACAGGTAATTGGAGTTTTGCCAGCGCCAAAGAAAATCAGATCGATCAAATCACCATTGATGGGAGTCTAGGCCAAATCCGATTTGAGACCTTTGGAAAAGGAGAATTCCACCTACATAAGGATGGTGACACCGAAAAGCATTTTCAATTTGATTTACCCAAACACATTCAGCAGCCTTTGATCCAACTGATTGTAGATGATCTGCTGGGAAAAACCCAGAGTCCTAGTACGGGTCAAACCGCCTCATCGACCAATTGGGTTTTGGAGATGTTGACAGGAGGAAATGGGAAGTAGGGAGTGGGAAATGGGAAGCTGGGAGAAGGAAGTAAGTGGTAAGTAGTAAGTGGTATTTTGTTCTTTAGTGGCTAAGGAAATCCTATTGAACTTTGAACACTGAACCTTGAACTCTTTAAACCCTGATTTGAAAAAAATCAAATTTTTTAAGTAAAAATTAAGATAGGCCTAAAAACCCGAAAACGGTCCTTTTCCGTTTAGATTTTTAAATAAAGGAATCGCCTTCCTGGATTTTTTCAAATTGACAAAATCCAATTAATTAATTTTTTTATGAATGTGTATTAATTCAATCATTATTTTTTGTCTATATATTTTTTAAAATCGAACCTTAATTAATTTTTTTACGAATAAGAGAATAAAATCAAACGGATTTTCTTAAAGATTTGAAAACTGGCCTGATTTTAGTTTTAGTAGGTATGCAACCTTTTTCCAAATAATTGCATCTGGAAAATAGAAGCAACCACTAAACCTGCCCCGATTATTTGTCAACCTAAACCAACACAGCATGAAAACCTCACTTCTCACCCGATGGATCACTGGCCTGATGATGGGCGTATTCTCCCTGAGTCTTTTGGCCTCCACCCCTAGCAAAGCTGAAGCCTACCATGGCATTTCCTTTCAGGTATTTTATGATGAACTGATGCCCTATGGAGACTGGGTACGCGATGCAAGACATGGCTTTATCTGGCTCCCTGCTGTAGGCCCTGACTTCCATCCTTACGGTACGAATGGACACTGGGCTATGACTGAGTTTGGCAATACCTGGGTATCCTACTACGACTGGGGATGGGCACCATTTCACTACGGTCGCTGGTACTTTGATGACTACTACAGAAGCTGGGCTTGGATTCCAGGCTATGAATGGGGTCCTGCTTGGGTGAGTTGGAGAACAGGCGGTGGCTACTACGGATGGGCGCCCTTAGGTCCCAGGGTATCTGTAAGTGTGCAAATCGGGATTCCCAACTTTCATTGGGTATTTCTACCGCAGCGAAGAATCTATGATCGCTATGCCTGGAGATACTATGCTCCTCACCGCACTC
The DNA here is from genome assembly GCF_028823735.1 of Algoriphagus sp. NF. Taxonomy (NCBI): domain Bacteria; kingdom Pseudomonadati; phylum Bacteroidota; class Cytophagia; order Cytophagales; family Cyclobacteriaceae; genus Algoriphagus; species Algoriphagus sp. NF. The sequence continues at coordinate 74,451 of NZ_JAPEIB010000018.1, read as the reverse complement.
GGATCAAGATCATCAATAGAACCACCGTCATCAACAATACCGTGGTCTACAACAACAATACCTATGTAGCGGGTCCGAGCAGTCGGGAAATCCGACGGGTAACTGGAAGAAATGTGCCAGTATATCGAGTAGAGAATAGCGCGAGACCTGGTCGAGTGGCAGTTTCCAATAGTCGGGTAAGCATGTATCGACCTGACTTACAATCCAGTCGAAGCCGAACCGCACAAGCTAGACCTTCCAGAGTATTGGAATCCAATGAAGCTAGAAGCAGAAGATCTGTGACTGCCACAAGCCCAAGCAGAAGCCGTACGATGGAAAGCTCTCCGAGAGTGAGAACCGAATCAAATACCGGCTCTCGAACTCAAGCTGCCTCGCCTAGCCGAAGCTCGAGCAGAAGTATACAGCCTGGCAGATCAAGCTCTCCAAGCAAAAACTTCGAGACTAGACCCTACGAAGCTCCGAGACAGAATGGTCGCTCTACCCGAGTTCAATCCAGTCCAAGTAGCCGGGAAGGTTCAGTAAGACCGGACAATTCCGCTAGAAGCCGAAGCGGATCCTCTAGCAGAGTACAACCTGCTACCCGAAGCTCTTCGGTAACGAAGGCTCCGGCGCCAAGCAGACAGCGGAATGTGCAAGCTGCTCCTCAGCGTTCCAACACTCGAGTACAGGCTCCAAGCAGCGGAAATACCCGGGTAGAGGCTCCTAAAAGCAGCAGCAGAGCCCAAACTCCTACTCGAAGTAGTTCGCGGGTACAATCCTCGAGTAAGAGCAATTCCAAAGTAGCTACTCCGAGCAGAAGCAGTTCTAGCAGAAAGGCCCTTACTCGATCCAGCAGTAGCTCAAGAGGAAACTCTAGAAACAACTGATAGAATCCCTTAACAAAAGGAAGCCATCACAAGATTTGAGGTGGCTTTTTTTATTGGCTTAAAAGAAAAAACGGATTTAACAGAATTTCAAGCCAATTCCCTAACTTAAAGCCAAAACCACCAAATCATGAAGAATAGCATCTTTTTGTTCTTGCTCTTTCTCTCTTTTGAAGTTGCAAGCCAAGTAAACTTTGATCAAAATCTCCCTATCAAATACCGAAATATCGGCCCATATCGGGGAGGCCGCTCGGTCACTGCCACCGGTGTCGTCAATGATCCTTTGACCTACTACTTTGGCACCACTGGAGGTGGGCTCTGGAAAACCAACGATGCAGGACAACACTGGGAGAATATCTCCGATGGATTTTTTACAACAGGTTCAGTAGGTGCGGTGGCCGTCTCCGAAAGCAACCCCAATATCGTCTATGTTGGCATGGGAGAGCATGCACCCCGAGGAGTCATGACCTCTTACGGTGACGGAGTTTTTAAGTCCACCGATGCCGGTAAAACCTGGAAAAAACTAGGCCTGGAACAAACCCAGCATATCTCACGAATCCAGATTCATCCGACCAATCCAGATATCGTCTTTGTTGCAGCTCAGGGGGCATTATACGCTCCCAATGAAGAGCGCGGGATCTTTAAATCCATAAATGGAGGAGAGACATGGGAAAAAGTCCTTTTTGTGGACAACATGACTGGAGCCGTGGAGCTATCCATGGACATGAATACCCCTGAAGTACTTTATGCCTCAATGTGGGAACACCAGCGTTTTCCTTGGCAAGTGAAATCAGGCGGTCCGGGTTCGGGTATGTACAAGTCCACAGATTCCGGCGAGACCTGGAAGAAAATTGAAAATGGTCTTCCCAAGGAAAAAGGGAAAATGGCCGTTTCCGTTTCCCGCGCCAATCCAAACAAGGTCTATGCTCTGATCGAGAGTGATACCTACAAAGACTTGGGTGGTTTGTTTGTATCGAATGACGCAGGAGAAAGCTGGACCTTGGTCAACAAGGATAATCGACTGACTCAGCGCGCTTGGTATTACATCGAAGTTTTTGCCGATCCGAATGATGAGAACACCGTCTGGGTGCAAAGTGCCCCTATGCTGAAGTCCTTCGACGGAGGGAAAAGCTTTGAGGCAATTGACGGAGCACATGGAGACTACCACGATCTCTGGATCAATCCCAAAAACTCCAAAAATATGATTTTGGCAGATGATGGAGGCGGTTCCATCACTTTCAATGGTGGAGAAACCTGGTCCACTCAAAATAATATGCCTACGGCGCAGTTTTATCGAATCAATACGGACAACCAATTTCCTTATCGAATCTACGGAGGGCAACAGGATAATACTTCCGTGGTCATTTCCAGTATGGCTTTGGGACGGGGCGGAATCGGAGAAGAACATTGGAATTACTCCGCAGGTGGGGAAAGTGCCTTCCTAGCCTTTGACCCGGATGATCCAAGGTATGTCTTGGGTGGAAGCTATCAGGGAACGATTGAGGTCTTGGATATGCAGACTCAGGGCTCGACCAATATCATGGCCGCCCCCATTCAATACCTCGGAATGAGTGCCGAGGATATGAAGTACCGATTTAACTGGAACGCTCCGATAATTTGGTCTCAGCATGAACCGAACACCTTTTATCATGGAGCCCAAGTTTTGCTGAAAACTCAGGATTGGGGACAAACCTGGACAGAAGTATCACCCGATCTGACTCGAAATGAAAAAGAAAAGCAGGGAACTCCGGGCGTACCCTATACCAATGAAGCTGTAGGCGCTGAAAACTATGGAACCTTAGCCTATGTTATCGAAAGCCCACATGAGGCTGGAGTAATTTGGACCGGAAGTGATGATGGACTAGTTCACCTGACTCGGGATAATGGAGCAACCTGGACCAATGTCACACCGAAAGGCTTGCAGGAAACTTTGGTGAATGCGATTGAAGTATCCCCTCACGATCCGGCTACGGCCTACATCGCCACGACCCGCTACAAATTCAATGATTATACCCCAGCCATCTACAAAACCACCGACTATGGAAAGACCTGGACCAATATTTCAAAAGGAATACCTTATGGTGCGTTTACTCGGGTAGTTCGGGAAGATACCGAAAAAGCGGGGCTGCTTTATGCAGGCACCGAACAGGGAATGTACATCTCCCGAGATGGAGGAGCCAATTGGGAATCCTTCCAATTGAACCTACCCATCACCCCGATCACTGACTTAAAAGTGGCCCATGATGATTTGATTGTGGCGACTTCAGGAAGATCTTTTTGGATTTTGGACGAACTGAATGTGGTGCGGGAAGTAAAAGCAGATGTAGATCAGATCACCCTCTACACCCCTGAAGATGCCCTTTTGGCTAATTGGTACTCTTCTATGAATGGAGGAAACCTGGATGATTTTACTGGAACCCATCCTTTTCAGGGATTGAATCCGGCGAATGGTATGGTAATTCACTATTCACTCCCAGAAACGGTAACAGATTCTACCGAATTGACCTTGGAGATTCTTGATGCCCAGGGAAATTTGGTGAGAAAAATCTCTTCCAAAAGAGACCCGGAAGCCAAAACATGGGCAGGTGGCCCACCATTAGAACCGATCATTTCCACCCGAAAAGGACTGAATCGTTTTGTCTGGGATTTGCGCTATCCCACCATGCCGGGAATTCCGGGTGTTTACATCGAGTCGAGTTACCGTGGTCATAAGGCCATCCCTGGATCCTACACAGTTCGCCTAAGTGGCATGGGTGTAAGTTCGGAGGCAAAAGCCGAAATCAAAGATCTTCCTGATTACAAGCTAAGTCCTTCAGATTATCAAGCCTATCATGCTTGGATGAGTCAACTTGAGGGAGAGGTGACCTCTATGCACGAGATGGTCAATACGGCCAAGAACTATCAGGACCAACTTTCAGACTTGCTGAAGAAATTGGAAGGAAAAAGCAAGTATTCGGACCTGAAAACTGAAGGCGAAAAACTACTCAGTGAGCTCAAGGCATGGGATGAGGATATGATCCAACGAAGATCCACCGCCTATGACGACGTAGAAAACTTCCCGAATAAGTTTACAGCCAACTTCCTTTTTATGCTGAACCATGGTGAAAGCAGCATTCCAAAAATCAACGAAGGCACCAAGGCTGAATATGCTCGTCTGATGGAAGAGTGGAAACCGCTGAAAGCGGAAGGCGAGCGATTGATTCAGACTGCCATTCCGGCCTTTAATCAGATGGCGAAGGAAAAGGGTGTTGGAGTTTTGTTTGTGGAATGAAAGACATCAAGATAATAGCCGACTCCAAAAAGGGGGGTGATTTGGGGAATTATTGGCATTATATGCTGGGATTTTTTCTACCATTCTTGGTTTGGTTTGATAAAAACAAAGACCAATTAAAGGGGAAAAAACTGATTATAGATAGTTGTAACCCAATGACTGATAGCATCCTTGAAGAATACCTGAAGGAAAGCCCGATCCCTTATGAATTGAGGCAACTATCAATAAAGAAATTGGCTCTATCAAAAAAATACTGGAAATCCTATCGGGAAAAAATAAAAAGACGCCTTATGAAACTTGAAGTAAAGCTCAGAGGGTCCGAGGCATCATTATTCACATTCCACAGATTTATCGAAAATGAAGATTCTATCACCATTCCCAGGTGGGACGTATATTTAGAGTTCTTTGATAGTTTTCCAAAAACATATGAACCCCAAATTAATGAGATAAGAAAACAATTGATTGATTGGGCAAATTCACCAAGTGAAACAAACTATGAACCTTATACTTTGATATTGAAAAGATCAGCCCCGCCCTCCACTGCTATTGGAATAGCCTCAGTTGAAAAAAGATGGCTAAAGGGCTATGGATCTGAGCGAAGACAACTCAGAGGTATTGATAGCTTAAATAATGATCTAAGTAAAAGAGGCCATAACTCCTTGATTTTTGAGCCAGGAGCGCATAATTTGAAAGAACAAATAAGAGTGCATAATCACTCAAAAGCATTAATTGCTATCAGAGGAGCAGACTTATTCAATATGTTTTGGATGCCAAAAAACTCAACAGTTATTATGCAACTGAGTAGTGGACTTATGAACAAAGGTGCCCAGTCCATTTTAGCAAAATACTGTGGTCATCAATTCTACGAAATCCCACATAATGGTCAAATATCCCCAATTTTAACTTTTGATAAAATAGAAAAGATCTTAGATGAAAACTCCTCAACAAAAGCACATAACCTGTGCTGATTCAAATGAAACTTTACTGGATTTTTTAAAGGTTACTAAAGAAAAATCTGAGTTCGTATTAAAAGAAATCGAATTTAAATCTCAAAATCAATGGGATTTTTCAGACGGTGCATTATCACACACTTCTAAAGGGTTTTTCCAAGTAATTGGTGTGGAAAATTTGGCTGACCGGAGCGATCAAAAGCTAATGCTGTACCAGCCTCAGAGTGCATTGACAGGTTTGATCATTACACGACAACATAATGAACTTTACGTTTTACTTCAAGCACGTGTAGAACCCGGAAATACTGGGGTGATTCAATTTGGTCCCACTATTCAAAGTACGCCAGCAAACTACTTAAGATTACACGGCGGAAAAGCGACAGCATACATAGAATACTTTACAAGTTTTGTACCTGGGTGCAATCTTGTCACCCACTCTATGCAGCATGACCTTGGTTCAAAATATTTCCAAAAAAGTAAAACCCATCACTACCTGTTTACAGAAGATTTTATTGAAACCCAAGAGAATATGATCTGGGCTTCCCTTCGAGCAATAAAAGGAGTCTTGGAAGAAAATAATTTTTTAAATGCAGATCTTCGTTCACTTCTAGCCGTTTTTGACTGGGATGGCTTTTTGATGGAGCATAGAGTGAATAGTAATGAAATAAAAATATATCCCCCAAAGAATCGCTCATTAGGGACTTATAAAATGATTCCTCTGGATCAATTAAATAATTGGAGGGAGTCTGAATTAGGCATAACTCCAAAAAAACCATCGCTTCCCGCTATTGGCTTTTTTCATTTTTCTGCAACAAATAGAGAGGTGAAAGCTTGGTCCCAGCCTTTATATAAAATTCAGAATCAGGGCTTAGTCCAATTAGCTTATAGAAATACCGGAGAAAAAATCGAGTTTCTGATAAAAAGAGATCATGAATGGGGAATTTCAACCGAATTTGCTTTATATCCATCCTATATGAATAGCCCAGAAAACCCAAATTCTGATAAACCTATTGCTAATGGAAGGTTGAAAAAAAGAATAATTCAATGTGATGAAGGGGGAAGATTTTTTCAAAATGACAGTGAGTACCAGTTGATTGAAATCGATGATTTCGATTTAACACCTGGGTTTACTTGGGCCAATAGTGACACCTTGACATTCTACTTAAAGCAATCAAACTATTGTAGTTTTCAACTGCGATGTGCAGCATCCATCGCCCTTGATATTTTACAGCCCAAGGCTTTTGGGGATTAATTGACTTCCTTATTGAAATTGAAGGAAAAGCAGCTAGTTATCCCCATCTAGGAGTAGATTCATAATTAAAACCAGGTGTAGTCCCGAAAACTGTACGAGAACAACTAACCCTTCCTATCCAGACGAATTTTTAATTCCACGACCGCATATTTTACCAGTCCAACTTAGTCGAGGTTAGATACAAAGCTTAGAATTCCTTTTATTCTTGAAATATTTTTTTTCAATTATTATTTATTGTTTTTCAATAAATTTTTACTGATTTTTGGAAAGTCAAATCCATACATCTATGAACTCTCTCAAAACTCAATGGAAAGAAAAATGGGTCAATCAGCCCTCGCTGATGCTGATCACCGTAGTCATTTGGTCCATCTTTATCGGACTTTGCATACAAGCAGGTGCCGTTTTGTTCACCTTTATTTACAGCTGGTTTAATCCTATCGTCGCCCAAAATCTTTTCGATGGACTCAATTTGTATTCCCTCAAGGAGGCAAATCCATGGTACTATGCCGGGGTAATTTCTTTTGTCTTGTTTGTCCTTGGACTAAAGGCCTATCTCTTTTATCTGATGATCCGGATTTTTCTCAAAATCGACTTGGTTCATCCATTTAGTCAGGAAGTATCCAAGCTGATTGCTACAGTCAGTTATACCGCATTCCAAATTGGAATAGGGATTATTTTAGCCACTGCCTGTTTCAAATGGCTTGCAAAAAAAGGCTTCGAACTTGACCAAGTCTATTCGCTGATGGGTGGAGCTTATGAATTTCTCCTGATGGCAGCAATCCTGATCGCCGTCAGTCAGATATTCAAACGGGGAGTGGAATTGCAAGCTGAGAATGAATTGACTGTTTAAGCCATGCCAATAATTGTCAACCTGGATGTAATGATGGCCAAGCGGAAAATGTCCCTTAACGAGCTTTCGGAAAAAGTGGACATTACCCTCTCTAATCTATCCATCCTCAAAACCGGCAAAGCCAAAGCCGTTAGATTCAGTACACTGGAGGCTATTTGTCAGACCTTAAACTGCCAGCCGGGAGATATTTTGGAGTTTAGGGAAGAATAACTGGATAAAGTTTCAAGATTAGGTATCTCAAGTGAGATACTAGAGAGAAGACATTTGCCATTGAGATCAAATTCGGTATTCAGAAATGAGTCCTACATTGAGTTTTAATCCGGTAATTTTCTAGCTTTTCTAAAGAAAACCACTCTATCCTTCTACAATAAAGATAGCCGGTTCCGCAGATCTCCAAGCTGAACAATATCCCTTACTACCTGTTGGATTAGTAAACATCTTTTAAACTAAACCACAAAAAACCATGAGTAAATCATCAGAAAATTCAAAGAGTTGGGAAGAGCTAGCGATCGGTCTGTACGACAAACTGACCGGGAGAAATGCAATCATCGAATACAACTTTGACTCATTCAAGTTGGGAGTTCCCAAAGAAGCAGGTTCGGAAGAACTAACCGAATGGACGATGAGCGGAAAAATAAGCGTAACTACCTATGAAAGAAAATAAGCAGCTAATCATCCATGCTGACTTTTCTATGGAAAATAGGAATGGAGACAGGGTATCCATTAGGAATGATCAAAACAGTAATTTGGTTTGCAATGTGAATTCTACCTCCATTCCTATTTTGCCTTTTTCCTACCTCAAAAAGCTTTATCAAAAACGCTCCACAACAAAAAATCTGCATCAAGACATACTTTTTTATTTGAACAATACGCATGTCCTCACTTCTAGTGAAGGCAGTATTGCTATCCACAAGCCGATCATTGTTTTCAGGTTATTACTGAAAAGTATTTTTTCCTAAAATCAGGGATTTAGGATAGATTTGAATCAATAGCAAAATTGCATTTTTCTGATTTAGGGTTTAACTTTTATACCAATCATCTAATTGAATCTCATATGATTGGGAAAATGATTGCTTCACAACCAAAGGCTATCATTGGAGTCTTTCTCCTTTTCTGTTTGTCCGCTTGTTCCAAAGAAGGAATTCAAGTTGAATTGACGGAGATTAAGAATAATCTGGTGCTTTTTGCGGTAGAAAACCATACGGACCAGGACATTTATTCCATCGAGTTCGAAATCACCTACTATTCTACTGACAAATCATTGCTGAAAATTGATACCGTCTCTTACTCGAAGACCACGGATGTGAGTGGAAATATTGTTCCTTTTGTCAAGGCTGGAGGGGAAACCACCATTACCTATTCGATGCCACAAGAGACAAGTTCTGCCACAGCAAAAGCCCTAGAATTCAAAACAGAATAAATTCCCAGCAGAATTCTGCATATTTACCCTATGCCGACTTTTCTAAAATCGAATCTGACTTTAGTTTTACTCCTTTTATCCTTTCATTTTTCTATTGCTCAGGAAATAGTAGTCTATAAAAAAATCGATACGCTATCTCTAAACCTAGAGGTCTACCGACCTCAGGCAGAATCTACGGAGAATGGTTTTCCTGCCATGGTTTTCTTCTTCGGAGGCGGATGGATAGGTGGATCTATTTCCCAATTTGAACCCCATGCTAGATACTTTTCAGAAAGAGGTATTGTATGCTTTTTGGTAGACTATCGAGTCAAGTCACGGAATCAAAGCAGTCCATTTGAATCGCTGATGGACGCCAAGTCAGCCATGCGGTTTATTCGAAGTCATGCAAATGAATTTCAGATCGATCCGGATAAAATTATTGCTTCAGGAGGATCAGCCGGGGGACATTTGGCGGCAGCCACAGCCCTGATTGATGGCTACAACGACCCAATGGATAATTTGAGCATCAGCAGTAAACCAAGTGCCCTAGTTCTCTTTAACCCTGTCATCGACAATGGTCCGGGGGGATATGGATTTGAACGGATTGGCGGTGCGTATAAAGATTTTTCTCCCCTCCACAATATCCAAGAAGGAGCTCCTCCTACCATCATTTTTCTGGGGACAAATGATGATTTGATTCCTGTGGAGACAATGGAATACTATCAAACCATCATGGAAAGAGTGGGGAGCAGATGTGAACTCCATCTATACGAAGGTCAGCCTCATGGCTTTTTCAACTATCGAAATTTTGAGTTTTATGAATCGACCGTCAGAAAAACAGATGAATTTCTGCAATCCTTAGGTTATTTGGAAAAACGATCAAGGCTTTTAATCAAATAAAGAGCTTAGCTTGGGTTCTATTTCAAATATTAAATTCACCATTTATTTTCTATAAAATCAAGGTATTTTAGTTGAATTTCAGTTAATTGAATTTCGGTTCAACAATTTAAAATGACCCAAGGAGCAAAAGATAAATGGATTGAGGCAGCATATTCTGAATTTGCCTTATCAGGCCCCGAATTCAGCTTAAATGCGCTAGCAGAAAAGAGTAAATTACCTAGAGCCTCGCTCTATTATCACTTTGATTCCAAAGAAGCACTAAGGGAGGAACTGCTGATTTTTCATCAGGAGAAAATAAAATGCTATTTATCAGAACTAGCGGAGAATATCAAAGACATCGTCCCTGATCTATATAAAGTGATGTATAAACACAAAGAAGGAATTCTTTTTCATCGACAATTGCTTCTCCACAGGGATCAAGACGATTTTTTAGACATTTACAAAAAGGGGAATAATAAAGCCATGGCTATACTTTTGCCCCATATCAAGCAATTATTCAGAAGTACGGGTTCGGATGAGGATTTAATCCAATTTTACCAAACACTCACAGATACTTGGTATATCCGTATCAACCCAAATGATCTTACAGTAGAAAGAATGATTTCCGTGGCTATGGAAATCATGGAAAATACCCTTGGCCTTTTTTCAGGAATAATCATCCAAAAAACCCGCTAAGCCAAGGCTTCTTTTATCAAGAAATGGGTACAATTCTTTAGAAAATGGATTTTCGATCTAGACAAGGTTGTCCAAATTATTTCAAGGGACTCTTAGTATTTTGGGATTGATGCAGATTCCAGTACATTCTTCAACCTACTGATAAGCCCCTTCACCATGAAAAAGCTTTATTATTATACGCTTGGAATATTATTCTTAATTGCCAGTTGTCAGGCTCCAGAAAGATCTTTGGACGAGGTTTCAATACCTTATCCCAAAGAGGAATGGAAGGGAGTTCAAGAAAAAACCCTTTCAAACTCCGAACCCTATTTTATTAGCCCTCCCAAAGCTCCGGAAGGCGCTCCCAACGTATTGATCATCATGCTGGATGATGCAGGATACTCCAATGCCAGCTCTTTTGGCGGGGTGATGCAAACCCCGACTTTTGACCGAATTGGTGATGAAGGCATCCGCTATACCCATTTTTCAGTGTCAGCAGTGTGTTCACCAACCCGAGCTTCATTATTAACCGGTTATAATATTCATCAAATAGGGACAGGTATCATCTCAGAATTTGCAACCGGCTATCCAGGTTACAATTCACAAATCGATTACACCACCCCTTCTATCGCTAAAATTCTAAGCGAAAATGGCTATGCAACCGCTGCTTTTGGCAAATGGCACAATACACCTATGGAAGAGGCTTCACCTGCCGGACCCTATGAAAGTTGGCCAACAGGCATCTGGGGATTTGACTATTTTTGGGGCTTTTTGGGTGGAGAGACGAATCAATTTCATCCACTCCTCTATGAAAATACAACGGCTATTGAAACACCCAAAACTAATGCGGATGGATCTACTTTCCATCTTTCACATGGGATGGCTGATCAGGCGATCAAATGGCTGGACAACTGGAAAGGGCTGAGAGACGATCCTTTTTTTATGTATTACACTCCGGGTGCGGTTCATGCGCCGATTCAAGTGCCTAAAGAGTGGCGAGACAAATATAAAGGCCAGTTTGACGAAGGCTGGCATGTGTATCGTGAGAAACTATTGGAGCGTCAGAAAAAATTGGGACTGGTCCCTGAGAATGCAAAGTTGGTCGATTGGCCAGAAAATATTCCAACCTGGGATTCTTTTAGTGAGGAAGGAAAAGCTTATTTAGCTCGTCAGATGGAGGTTAATGCGGCATTTCTAGAGCATGTTGATTATCATGCAGGACGTGTAATCGAACACCTGGAGGAGCTAGGTGAACTGGACAACACCTTAGTCATCTATCTGACTGCTGACAATGGAAATACTGCCGAAGGAACCCCTACAGGCACTTTTTCTGAATTGCTTTTTCAGAATGGCTTTCCTCCATTGACCATGGAACAACAATTAGAAAAGCTGGAAGAGTTTGGAGGCATTGACGCCTGGGGAGGACCACATTTAGCCAATCACTATTCTGTTGGTTGGTCTTACGCAGGTTCCACACCTTATCAATGGACCAAACAAATTGCTTCTCATTTTGGTGGAACCATGTCAGCCACTGCCATTCGCTACCCAAAAGCAATCAAAGCCAAAGGCGAATGGCGAAGACAATTTCAAAATGTCACGGATCTCGTTCCTACCATTTTGGAAGTGACTGGAGTGCCTGAACCCGATTATGTAAACGGTCAGAAAAAAATAGAGTATCCGGGAAAATCACTAACCTATGCATGGAATAATCCGGAAGCTAAGACCAATCACCCCACTCAATATTTTGAGATGACAGGATTCTTGGGGATTTATCATGAAGGATGGACACTTAGCGGAAAACCTTATCGTGTGCCTTGGACTGTGGACCCTGAGGCATTAAAGAATTTTGATCCTTTGAATACCGAATGGGAATTATACAACATCAATGAAGACCCAATCCAATCGGTAAACTTGGCTGAACAATACCCAGAAAAGGTGAAAGAATTGGAAGAGCTGTTTTGGCAGGAAGCAGAAAAATATGACGTCTTTCCGGTTGGTGGCTCCATGGGAAGGTCACTCCAGCCAGAATCCAATCCTCAACGAGCCGCGAAAAAGTATTGGGAACTCACACCGAATGTGTATCGAGTACCTGAACTTGCAGGGCCTGAGATCAAGTCTACCAACTATGAAATCAATGCCTACATCACCGCTGATAAAACAACGGAAGGTGTAATCTATGCGGTGGGAGAAAGACTCGGTGGACAGGTGCTATTTATCAAAGATGGAAAACTAAGGTACAGCTACTCTACCTTAGGACTGCATTGGCATGACTTCCAAGGAAATGTGTCCATTCCGGAGGGAGAGGTAAAAATCACCCTAAAGCATACCATGAAAGAAGCCCGGCTGAATGGGCCTTCTTTGGTAGAATTCTTTATCAATGACCAAAAAGTGGGTGAAATGGATATTATTGCCACAGTCTATGCGGCCTTCACAGGTCACGAGACATTTGATATCGGAAGAGATGAAGGTCTTCCTGTAAATGAGGAATATGCCGATAAAGGAAAATTTATCTTCACCAAAGGGCAATTGCATAAGGTGGTGTTTGAGATAGAATAAGACCGAGAATGAAAGCTTATTAATCCTTCTCCTTCTGTGCCTTCTTTTCTTCTTTTTCCAGCTTTTTGAAATAGCCTCGGAACAAAAAGTTGGAACGCATGGCTTCCATATTGGTATTGAATCGCTCAGTGCTCGACTCGAGATTTATCAGAGTCTGCATCAAGGTGGCGCGAAATAGCGAATCTTCCATGATCAATCCTGCTGTCCCCTCTCCTGCTTGAACTCCATTGATCAACTGATTGAAGTTTTGAAGCACTGCCTGTGTCTCAGAAGTGGTGGCCTCCAGTTGCTCCAAACTTCGCTCAAACCTAGCTGTCATAACTGTATCGGAAATCAAAGTCCCAGCTAATCCTTCCCCATTTTCTATATTTTCCAAGAGTTCTTTACCTGATACTGCCATCTGAGTGGCCTGATCTCCCGCTCTTCGAAAAGAGCGAATAGCATCCTTCAGCTCCAATAAAATCGTCGTATCTGAAAGTGTATTCCATAGGTTCTCGTTTTGGTTAAGCTTCTCTGAGATTTCTGAGAGATTCATCAGGGTATTTTGAAGATAATCCCCTGAACTATTCAGTTGGCGCAGCATATCTTCTGTTCCGATTTGCTCCAAAGGTATCAAGACATCCCCCTCTTCTATAGGCAGAGATTCCCCTTCTTGGGGATGAATTTGAAGTATTTTATTACCTATCAATCCATCCGTATTGATGGTAGTTCGTGCATTTTTGAGAATAAATGGAGCCATTTTATTCCTCACCAGAAGTTCGACCTGAATGGTATTTTCATCCACCACATCGATATTACTGACAGTACCCACATTCATTCCCTTGTATAAGACATTATTCCCGGGCAAAAGACCATTTACATCCTGCATTTCTACATAAACATGCATGGACCTGCCCAAAATATTCTGATTCCTTCCGATCATATATAGCGAAAAGACCAAAAACAATAAGCCTGCAAGGACAATTGCACCTAGCTTGGCATTGGATATTTTTTTATCTGTACTCATAGTCCTTCGAAGAAATCACCCACTTTGGGGTCTTGGTTTTTGATAAGATTTTCGAATGTGCCTTCCGCATAATTTCTCCCCTCTATCAGCATAATTATGCGGTTGGCTGTCATTCGGATACAATTCATATCATGAGATATGATAATGGAGGCTGTGTTATATTTTTCCTGAATTCGATTCATCAGTTCACTGATCTCTCTACCAGTGATGGGATCTAATCCAGTGGTCGGTTCATCGTACAAGATCACCTTCGGCTTGAGAATGATCGTTCGAGCCAAGGCTATTCGCTTTCGCATTCCACCAGATAGCTCAGCCGGCATCATATCAATAGTATGCAAAAGCCCCACATCCTCCAGAGCCTCTTTGACGGCAGATTCGGCCTTTAGCTCCCGCTCTTCCTTGGTCCAGTGGCGGCGGAGAGGGAATTCCAGATTTTGTCTAATCGTCATCGAATCGTAGAGAGCATTACTTTGAAACAAAAAGCCTACATCTGCTCGAAGCAAATCCATTTCATCCTGGTCTAGCAAACTGATATCCTGATCAAGAATGCTAATAGTTCCGCTATCCGGTTCGATCAATCGAATGATGCATTTAATCAAAACTGATTTTCCGGACCCTGACTTACCCAATATCACCAAATTTTCCCCTTCGGAAAGCTGAAGGGAAAAGTCTCTCAGCACATGATTCTGTCCAAAAGACTTGTTCAAACGGTCCACCTCGATTATTGCTTTGTCCTTTATCATGGCATCAGGTTAGACCAAGAACATCCGCAACTTGCACTGCAATCAAATCCAGAATAAATACCAAAAGAGATGCGACAATCACTGCAGTAGTGGCTGACCTTCCGACACCTTCGGTTCCTTTTTGGGAATTATAGCCCTTGTAGCAACCGACAATTCCTATAGCAAAACCGAAGAAAATGGTCTTGACCATCGCAGGTACAAAATCTCCGTAAATCAAGGCTTTATAAGCTTGATACCAATACAATGACCAACTCACATCTCCTTTGAGATTGGCTCCCAAATACCCTCCATAAAGTGAAATCGCAATAGCCAAACTCGATAAAATCGGCACCATCACAGTCGAGGCCAAGACCCGAGTTACCACCAAATACTTGAATGGGTTCGTTCCCGAGACTTCCATGGCATCAATCTGCTCAGTCACCCGCATGGAGCCTAGCTCCGCCCCTATTCCCGAGCCGATTTTTCCCGCACAAATCAAGGCTGTGATAACAGGCGCGATTTCCCTGACCAAAGAAACCGAAACCATGGATGGCAGTAAGGCATCTGCCCCAAACTCCACCAAGGTAGGTCGTGACTGAATAGTCAAAACCAAACCCATAATGAAGGCTGTAATTCCGACAAGGGTAAATGTTTTGTAACCGATGTGATAGCTTTGGTTTACAAACTCCTCCCACTCCTGTTTAGGCTTGGTCACCTCACGGAAAAATCGCCCCGTAAACCGGGTTATTTCACCAACTTCCCTGAAAAAGGGAGTATCTAATTTATCCAGTAGAGCCATAGACTTTTTTCTATGTACCAAATTCCCCAATCTTCCTGACAAAAGGTCTTGCCAAGATCAAGTCATTTTATGATAAAAATCAGGTAATAGAGCCACCAAAATCCAAATAGCTCCAAAATGCCTGCTACCGATCAAAAAGATATGGTTTCACTTGGCAAAATGGCTGGTGTTAAAAAGTCAGGAAAAATTATCTTTGATTACATTCAATTGAAACCTGAAAAAAATGAGCCCAAAAAGAATCTTCTTCACCGGCGGATCCGGAAAAGCCGGAAAGCATGTGATTCCCTATCTCCTTGATCAGGGTCATCGCGTCATGAATGTAGACCTAAAACCACTAGATCATCCCGGAGTGGATAATCTCATAGCAGATATTGCCGATTCAGGCCAAATGTTCAATGCCATGAGTAGCTATGCGGGTTTTGATGAATTGGAGCCGGGAACCGGGGTTCCCAAGTTCGATGTGGTGGTCCATTTTGCGGCGGTAGCCAGAATCCTGATCAATCCCGATAATGAAACCTTCCGAGTGAATGCTGTTGGAACTTATAATGTCATCGAAGCTGCTGTTAAGCTTGGGATCAAAAAAATCATCATTGCTTCCTCGGAGACAACTTACGGAATTTGTTTCTCTGATGGGAAGACCAATCCCAATTACTTGCCCCTAGACGAAGAATACGATGTGGACCCGATGGATAGCTATGGACTGTCCAAGGTAGTCAATGAGCAGACCGCCCGAGCTTTTCAACGAAGATCAGGTTTTGATATCTATGCTTTGCGTATCGGAAATGTGATCGAGCCTCATGAATACCAAGAACTTTTCCCCCACTATTTCAAGCATCCAGAAGTGAGAAGAAGAAATGCTTTCTGCTACATCGATGCCCGAGATTTGGGGCAGATTGTGGATTTGTGCATCCAAAAAGATGGTTTGGGCTTTGAGATTTTCAATGCCGGAAATGATCACAATGGGGCAATTATCCCTAGCAAGGACCTAGCGGAGCGCTTTTTCCCCGGAGTCCCTCTGAAATGGGAAATGGAAGAGCATGAAGCATTATTTTCAAATCGAAAAATCAGAGAGGTTTTGGGATTCAAAGAGCAGCACAACTGGAGAAAGTATGTGAAAGGGGAATAGAAAACGCTTTCTTCACCCCTTACCAATCATCCTTAAAATTTCGTCTCTTATACGATTAAAGCCTTGATTCAATCGCTTGGAATCCCTTTTTCAAAATTTTCGACTAACTTAAAGCCAAACACACCAAAACCTCTTTTTTTATGCAAATAGCCATTCATAACTGGATGAGGGCAGAAACCTTAGAAAGCACCCTTCAGCGGATTTCTGCTCTTGGATATTCCCATCTCGAAATTCAAGGAGCTCCCGAAAGCTACGATAGCAGTCAAGTCAAGGAGCTTTTAGAAAAATATAATATCCAATGTTGGGGATCTGTGACCCTAATGCTCGAAGAGCGAAATCTGCTAGCCAAGGATCCCGATCAGCGAAAAAGATCCGTAGAATATGTTCTGGACCTTGCTCAAATGGTAGCTGACTTGGGAGGAAAGGTGATTTCCTTTGTGCCTGCCACGGTAGGCAAAATCATCCCCGATGCCCGTCCGGAGGAAGAATGGGAATGGGCTGTGGAAGGAGTAAAAGAAGTGTATGAATTCACAGAAGCAAATGGTCTCACCATTGGAATTGAGCCGATCAATCGATTTGAGACCTATTTCATCAATCGCGGCGCGCAGGCTTTGGCACTCGCAGAGGCAGTCGGGCCCAATTGTGGCGTCTGTTTGGATACTTTTCACATGAATATCGAAGAAGTTGATATGTTTGAAACGATCCGGCAGGCAGGTTCAAGATTAGTCAATTTCCACGTGGCTGACAATAACCGGTTGGCTCCGGGGATGGGTAAGTTAAATTGGGAAAAAATTATGGCTACGCTCAAAGAAATCGATTATGACAAGATTCTTTCTGTAGAATTTTGCCCACCTATTGATCGTACTCCGGCCAATCCATACCCAAACTCCATCGATGAAGCACCGGAAGGTCTGAGTCCCGAGCAGCTGAAATTCCTACAAGACCATGGAAGTACAGCCGTGACTGAGGATTTCTACACCATGCTTACTCAGCGATCCATTGATCAACTCAAACCTTACCTTCAATGAAGATAGCCAATATTGAGGCCTTTTGGCTTCGCTGCCCTATTCCAAAGGAAAAACAACACCGCTCCGATTATGGGCTCTTGACCAATTTTGACATGACCTTGGTGGTAGTGACCACAGACACAGGCCTTCAGGGTTTTGGCGAGGCCAAAGCTGCTGTCGGCTCCTCGGGTTCTTGCGCCAGCATTGTGAGCTGCGTGGAAAATGAGTTAAAACCTGCCCTCATCGGACAAGACGCCAGCCAAATCAACCGAATCTGGGAAATTGTCTACAACGGTACCCGAGATCATTACGCGCTTTCCAGAGGTCGAAAATTCCCCATCTTAGGTAGAAGAGGATTGACTATTTCTGCTTTAAGCGGCATTGATACGGCGCTTTGGGACATCAAAGGAAAAGCCTTGGGAGTACCCGTGGTAGAACTTCTCGGAGGAAGCTGCCGAGACAAAATGCCTGCATATGCCAGCGGTGGCTGGGCAAGTGCTGATGCGATTGGGGAGCAATTGAAAGGATATACTGAAAAAGGATTTTCAGGAGTGAAAATGCGTGTGGGCGTTATGGATGAAACGGTGGCCGAAAGCATCAAGCGGGTTCGCGCGGCAAGAGAAGCGCTACCCGACCATATCAAATTGATGACTGATGCACATGGCACTTTTAGCGTTCCGGAAGCCAAGCAGTTTTGCCGAGGAGTAGAAGATTGCAATTTGTATTGGTTTGAAGAGCCTATCAGTCCGGACAATCGAATCGGGACAGCCGAAGTCAGGGCAAGCACTCACATCCCCATTGCGGCTGGTGAAAGCGAGTACACGGCTTTCGATGTCAGGGATTTGATAGCCGAAAAAGCCTTGGACGTCATACAGCCGGATTGTGCCATTATCGGAGGGATTACTGAAGCCATGCGCGTATCTCAACTGGCTCATACCTATCAACTGGAACTCGCTCCTCATTGCTGGGGATCTGCATTTTCATTTATGGCCGGACTTTCGGTAGCTTTTGCTTCACCTTCGGCTAATGTGATCGAGTTTTCATTAGGAGGAAATCCTATGATGTATGAACTGGTCAAAGAAAAGATCAGTGTAGATGAAAAAGGAATGCTTTCCCAACCTACCCAACCCGGTTTGGGACTCACACCAAATTGGGATTTTGTAAAAGAATTCAAACAATAAAAATCATGGCAAAAGCAATCAATATCAATCACGTCGCCTTGGTGGTGACAAACTTGGAAGAAGCTTGTCAATTCTATGAAAAAGAACTAGGCTTGGAAGCTATTCCTGCCTTTCTTTTTGACTATCCCACGGCATTCTTCAAGATCAACGAGGACCAACAATTACACCTGACTGAATGGGAGGATGTTTTTTCATTTAGGGGGCATATTTGTCTGCAGGTGGATGATATTAATGCCATTTATTGGCGGATGAAAGAATTGGGGGTCATCGATATCAAGCCATGGGGTCATGTGCGTCAGCTTCCCGATGGACCAATTCAAATGTTTGTCAGAGACCCATCCGGAAATTTGCTCGAACTTTCTTCTGCTCCGGATGCCAAAATCGATCCCAAAATATTTGAGGATGAGCTTTTCAAGGCGGGCATTTATGTATCGGGGAGAAATGATTTTCGAGGGTACAAAACGAAGGACGCGACGCTTTATCACAAAAATAAATGAGCCAGAGAATCCTTCTTTTGGAAACCCTCGCAGAAGAAGCGATGGAGCTATTAAACGCATCGGAAGATGTGGAAATAGTCTTTGCTTTGGATGAATCCAGTCTACAAAAGGCATTGGAAAAACCGGATTTCCAGGCTATCATCACTAGAGGCAAAGGGCAGGTGAGGAGTCAATTGATGGACCAAATCCCTGGCCTGCAAGTAATTGCCCGAGCGGGAGTTGGGCTGGACAACATCGATGTCGATGAGGCAAGCCAAAGAAACATCAAAGTTGTTAATGCCCCTAACAGCAATGCCAATACCATTGCAGAGCATACCATTAGCCTCATGCTGAATCTCCAACGGAACCTTTTCGATGCTTTCAATATGGTCAAAGAGGGTCGATGGAAGGAGCGTGGAAATTATGTCGGGGATGAACTGCATGGAAAAACCCTCGGAGTTTTAGGAATGGGAAATATTGGTAAGAAAGTAGCCCGAATAGCTGAAGCGCTAGGCATGGAGGTTTGCTATTGGAGTGCCTACCGTGAACCTGTCTCCTATGCTATGCTGACTTTTGATAAGGTTTTGAAAAAATCAGACGTCATCACCATCCATCTACCTTTGACGAGTGACACAGAAAATCTAATTAGTCAAGAAGCTTTTGATCAGATGAAGGAAGGAGCTATTCTCATCAATACGGCAAGAGGAAAAATCATAGACCAGGAATCTTTGATCAATGCTTTGAACTCCGGGAAACTAGGTGGCTTTGGGGCTGATGTTTTAGCAGACGAACCACCAAAAGCTGACGAGCCATTGGTCACCCACCCCAATACTTTAATCACTGCTCATGTGGGTAGTTTGACCAAGACGACCTACACCAAAATGTGTACAATGACTGTCGAAAACACCCTCGCGATTTTGCAAGGAAAAGACCCGATGGAGAATTGTATATTCAATCAACAAAGCTTAAAGGGATAAAAAAAATTTGAACCTAGAGACTACGCTCTAAAACTTAAAATTTAACAATTATATTTTTTATTAAGTCCAACATCGTCTTTATCCCAAAAAAAAACCTAATTTTCTGCCGTGAATTCACACTGTTTCCAATAATTTTTTGGGGGAAATATTGGATTACAAATGAAAATTAAAAATCAGTCTTTGAAGAGCATTTTATTGAGGATTACCAAATTTTGAAACCAAAAGCTTACCTGTTTTTCATACTTCTTTCCTTCTCCTATTTCCTAGGATCATCGGAGAATTATGCTCAATCAACAAATCTCTGGGCTGATTCCTCTTCCCAAAAGAAAATTTATGTCATGGAAATCTGGGACAATTCCAATGGACTTCCCCAGAATGCAGTTTTTGCAATGAAAAAGGACAAGTCCGGATTTCTTTGGGTCTCCACTGAAGAGGGTTTGGTCAGGCTCGACGGGATATCTTCCAAAGTATTTGACAGGGAAAATTACCCTATCATGAAGGAGCAGACCTATTATACTTTTTATGATGGCGAAAATGGTATTTGGGCTTCAGGAGATAGAAGTATTGCCTTTCTTAATAAAAGCATTCTCAAGGTCATCGATTGTAGCAGCATTTCGGAAGACTCTCGGATCAGAGCAGTTTTCGAAGACCAGGAGGGTAGACTATTAATTGGAAACTCCCAAGGAGAAATCTATCGATTTGAAAATGAACAATTTGCCCCATTGGAGTTCTGGAAACCAGAGGTTGATTTTGAAATTCAAGACTTTTTCCAGATCAACCAATCAGAGCTACTGGTAGGGACTACTAGTGGTCTTTACAAAATAAATTTTGAGAAGAATACATCAACGGAGGTAGCTCCAAGTAGCTTCTCTGCGATGAAGGTATTCGGCAACTCCAGCCTTACTTATGTCTTTTCTCCTCAAGAAGGGATTTTCAGAATCAATGAAGATCTTCAGTTAGAAGAAGCTATTCCAATCCAAGAGGTCAGGGATATTGATTTTCGTAGCCTTACTTTGGATACTGAGAATAGGATTTGGGCTGGTTCACAAGAAGGAGGCTTGATTTTTATCGAAAATGGTGAAGTTAATCGATTTAATTATCCCGAACTGAATAATTACCCCATCAGAGGGATAATCAAAGATGAAAGTACCCTGTATCTGGGCACATTAGGAAAAGGACTGGCCATCGTAAAACCTGCAAGGGTCAAACAGCCCAATTTCGAAGAGCTTCAAAAGAAAAATATCAAGGCGCTGATTCAAGGCAGCGATAGCAGTATTTGGATAGGAACGCGCTCAGACGGTTTATTTCGAATAGTTGGAAATAAAATTGATTCTTGGAAAGAGGAAGACGGTTTACTAGCTAATGGTATCACTACTCTAGCGACAAAAGAGGATAAGGTTTATATCGGTTCAAGTCAGGGAGTCTCAATCTTGGATATTGGGTCAGGTAAATTCAAAAGCTTTTTTACCAAAGAAAATGGTCTGAAAAACAATTATGTACAGGCTGTTTACAATGATTCAAAAAATACGATCTGGATCCTAACCAGGAATGGTGGGCTTCATTATATCGAAGAAAATGGAACAATTCAGCAAGCAGATCTACCTGCCGAGTTTGAAAGGACACGGTTTGTCTCCATTCTAGAAAGCAAAAATGGAGATATGATTGTCGGTTCAATGAGTCGAGGGGTATTTCGGATAAGAGATGGTGTTTTCATCGAAAATCAGCCTCTTCCTTTGACTCCTAGTGAAGACATCATCTATTGTATTCATGAGGATAAAGATGGGACTCTATTTTTTGGAACGCATGGTGGATTAATCATGCTCAGAGATGGTCAATTCAAATCTCTCAAAAAGCAGAATGGACTTCAGACCCAAGCTGTCTATAGTTTCACGGATGATGGAAAAAACGGCTACTGGATAACCAATAATTTTGGAGCCCAGTTTTTTTCCTACCAAGAGTTCAATCTATTCAAAGAAAGTACCGACGATTCATTTTTTATAGGATCCACCCTTTACGATCAAAGTGTGGGAATGCCCAATTCAGAGGCGAATGGTCTTATTTTCCCAGCAGTAGCTAGAGATTTTAAAGGGAGAATTTGGGTTCCTACAGTGGAAGGAGTAGGAATCATTGACCCAAGTTTGCAATCCGGCTTGGAAAAAGAAGAGATCGTTTTTCAATGGGATGAACTTCAATATGGAGATAAAAAGGAAACGATCAATGAAGAAATAACGATTCCAGAAGGGATACGCATGTTTCAGGTATCTTTTAGCCTGATTGATTTCAAAAACCCTTCACAATATTCCGTTTTTTACCTGATCGAAAGCAAATCAGATAACTGGCTCCCTCTAAAAGATCAACGGTTTCTGTATTTCAATGGTCTCAAGCCTGGAAATTACACCTTGAAAGTAAAAATACTCCGCTATGGACAGCAAGAAGCAATCTATTCCTTACCAATCAGGGTCTCTGCTTCTTTTTTTGAAACCTTATTTTTCAAAATAAGCCTGGGACTTGCGCTTATACTTTTGATATACCTTGCTTTAAACTTTTATTTGAATAAAAAGTTGAAAAATCAACTAGAAGCAAAAGTTTCCAAACGTACTTTGGAACTCAGCCAAACAAACGAGAAGCTTAAAGAGGCCGTAAAAGAAATAGAAAAGCAAAAAGAGGTATTGCATGAACTTACCTGGAACCAATCACATTTATTGAGAGCTCCTTTGTCAAAAGCTATTGGAATCAATCAATTGCTATTAAACTATTCAAAATACCAAAAGGTGGAAAAGAGTAAAGAAGAGTTAGAGCAGGAGCTATTGTCTTCATTGAAGCAGGTGGATGAAATACTGAAAGATACTTTCAATAAATCCGAAAACTTGAAGAAGTCATGATGAAGAACCTCCAAAAAGTCTTAATCATTGACGATGATACGGGGATTCTTTTCCTACATGAAATAATTGTCAGAGAAGCAGGTTTACATCCCAAACCCCATACATTTTCGAACGCTGAAGAAGCTTTGGAATTACTGAAATCAGAAGATGAAACAGGTAAATCTGCCCTTATTTTTCTGGATATAAATATGCCCATAATGGATGGGTGGGAGTTTTTAGAGGAGCTTTCATCGACTATTCGAGAAAGCGACATCAAAGTAATTATGGTCACTTCTTCACTCGATAAACGAGATCGGGAAAGGTCTAAGCGTTTCAAAATGGTAATTGATTTTTGGGAAAAACCAATGGATGAAGCGCAGGTAAAGTCTCTCATAAAAAAGTTAGAGAATTAATCGACTGACCGTCTTGAAGTTGACACTTTTTCACCCATCAATGGATTAAATTTTTGCGGATTTTTTAGAAAATCAGCTATTTTAACTAATCTATAAATTCAGATTATTAAAGTTCCTATTTTCCTAATGTCCATTTTACAATACTTCAAATTCACCGCAATACTTCTTGTCCTTTTCTCAGCAGGACTTCTCCAAGCTCAAGTTCAAATAGTCGCTGATCAGGATATGGAGAAAAATCTCACGCTAATCGCCTACAATACAAGTGAAATCCCCTACACGATTCAAATCGAGTTTGTAAGCCTTGAAAACCTAAAATCTCTCGAAGGAGATTTGATCTTCAAAGTTGCTCGCCCGGGCAAAACCAACCTTGTAAACCTACAATCGATCTATATCAATGAAAAAACGAGCTTCAACTATCGCACCCAACTATTCAAAGGCGAATATTTACCAAATGCGACTTCAGACTTTCCCTATTTAGTCCCTTTTGAGAAGGGAGTGACCTTCAGCATGCGCAGAATCATCCCGAAGGCAAATCCTGCGATTCCAGTCGAAAATCTTCCCTACACCGGTGTCTTGTTTTTTACCGATAGCCCTACCCAAATCTGCGCCCCGAGGAAGGGGATTGTTTCGGAAATGAGAATGGACCTAGCTACCACTTCAGAAGAAATAGCCGACTTCGAATCAGAAAATTTTATCGAAATCTACCATCAAGACGGCACCTTTAGCCGCCTAAGCGGACTAAAAGAAGGCTCTGAAAAGGTTTCAATAGGTGAAATGGTGATTCCCGGCCAAATCATCGCCGAACTTTCCGATTCGACAAATGGCTCCGAATATCAAATAAAAATGATCCAGAGCCGATGGGATTTTAGTGAAAAAGGTATGGAATGGGTCAACTTTCCTGTAAATCTCGAAACAGCAAATGCCCAGCTGAAAAGCGATGAGACAGCAGATGATTTGACCTCCACCCATTCGGAGAAATTGATCATCAAAGAAATGGATAAAAAAGAGCTAAAAAAGTATCGAAAGAAGTAAAAGAAAAGGGATAGCCCGAAAGCTACCCCTTCATCCCCAAAAAAGTCGCCTAACCCAGGGGACTTGGACTTCACATCACCCCATTTTGTGCGAAGCCCAGTTTTTTATGCTTGAATGATTGCATTTCGTAATCCTTCGCTGTTCAGCAATTCACCGAATTCTCCAATGATAGACTCAGGGACATTATTTTCTAAGGCGCCCTCAACGACTGCCTGAACAAACAGGTCATAATCCTCAGCTGTGATCAATCCTGTCATTCTGGAATTGACCGTTGGATCATGTGCATCCCGCATATTTAAGCCATTGTACTCAATATTTGTCGATCCGATATTGGCTGCAAGAAAATCGGAAAAGCCCCCAACCAAGGTGGTAAAGCCACTTGTATCACCAGCTCCTACCTCATTCAAGAGAACCGTGAAATAAGGCTGTAGATCATCATACTTTCCACCTTCATTGGTTGCTATGACCAAAACGGTAGAAGTTACCACTGCTCTCAATGGAAGATAACCCGCTTCGATCAGCGTGCCGGGATTGTCAGGATCCTCTACCAGACCTGAGCCACCTAAGCGTGTATACAAGTCCAGATTTTCACCATCAGGCCGCTGTACGATAGGCTCGCGAACAGACTCCAAAAGATCGCCAACTGGGCCCAATACCTCTGGGCTGGTAATTCCAGCTTCAGCGGCACCTGCCACGACCGCTTGAATAAACAAGTCATAATCAGCATCATTGATTAGACCATTCATTCTTGGATTGGTCGAATTATGCGCTTCAGCCATATTCAATCCCGTATACTGGAAATTCTGTGCACCGGTAGCCTCAGCCAAAAAAATGGTAAAATCCTCTACCAAAGTGGTAAATCCCGACAATTCATTTCTGCCTACCTCGTTCAATAAAACAGAGAAATAGGGTTGTAAATCATTGTAGGTTCCCCCTTCATTGGTAGCAATTTCTAAGACAGTATTTGTCACTACCGTCCGAAGATTCAAAAAACCCTGCTCCACCATTTGGCCTGGATTGTCAGGATCAGGAACCATCGACTCTCCACCCAACTGTGTGGCATAGAAAGAGGTGTCCATCATGGGAGGTGTGGGATCATCTTCTCCGCAGGCGAAAAAGACAAAAACACCGAATACCCAAAGCTTGCTAAAAGATAAATTCTTGAGTTTCATAGTTGTTTTATTTAGTAAAGATGGATTGAAATAGACTTCCTAATTGATATGTGAAGCTGTCCTTTGGAATGGCAGGACAGCTACTGGCCAGTTCTTCAGCACTGGGACGATAGAGACTAGCTTGCAAATTGAGTTTTGAACCTAGCTCAGCGGCTAAATCGTCGCCACTTACCTGCTTGCGATCATATAAAAGAATGAAGTGCCCATCCTCCAGGTTTGCCCGAAAAGCTCGGATATATGATCTTTCAAGAAACTCGTTTTTGATTTCATTCACTGAAAGCGAATCGAGCTGATTGGCCACTTCAATTTTACCCATAGACCAATTGGGTCCCTCGGGAACCGCTTTTCCTGTGACCATGTAGATATGAATCGCTAAAACCAGGACTAACAAAAAGAGGATAGAACCAATGGAGAGAATGATTTTCTTGATCATGACTTTATCTGTTTTGCTGAAATACGAACTGAGTTCAAGAATTGGATTTACTGAGTTTCCATTTTTTTTAATTTTTAATGCAGGCAAGGCAACTCAGGCAGTGTAAAGCAGGCTGAATACGGACCTTTTGAAGCCTTTCGTAAGTCCAATCTTTCAAGTGAAAAAGGCGATAGTTAACTCGGCCATCTTTTGCAGAAATATGATTTTCACAATTGTACACATTGCCTTCCCAATCGATGGTTAATGAGTCTTTGCAAGGCAAAGGCTGATCATCATGTCTTCCGATTTTTGTCTGCAGCTCTTGGAAAAACTTAATCTTATCACCTTCATCTGAAAGGCAATTCATCATTCTTCCCACGGGTGAATACATCTTTTCTTGAAAGTCACTGAATCGGATTCCCCATTTCGATTTCCACTCTTCGAAATGCACCTCGCATGACTTGGAATTAGGAACTTTCAAGTGCTTCCAAATAAGCTTTAGCTCCAAATCAGAATCCTCAGAAGCATATCCCAGGCGGTTGAGATAGCGAACCACCGATAAAAAAGTCTTAAAGGTTTTAGGACCGCGTAATTGATCCATTTGAACCTCATCTAGTGTTGGTACATAAACGGATAAAGCCACTTGATGCTCTTGAAGAAAGCGCGGTAAGGCTTGAAAGTATCCCGGGTCCTTCATGGCTGTCACATGAGTATGAAGTACCAATCTGGTTTGAGGACTTTTCTGACGGATTTGTTTCACGGTCCACCGAAAATATGGGGACATTTCTGGTGCACCTCCTTTGAAAGAAATCTCTTCAAACTGCTCCTCTTCGATCAGTCTAATCACCTGATGTACCATCTCATGACGCATAAATTCCGAGCTCTCCGGCTTTGCATCATGTGGACAAAAACTGCAAGAGTGATTGCAGACTTTTCCCAAAAAAAGCTGAAGCTTCCGAAACGACAGAGGAGCTGGAATCGCGTGATGGGAAAGGAAAGAATCGATTTTGCCGAGCTCTTGTCCATCTCCTTTCGAAGAGGGAAAAAAATCGAAATCTTTCTTCTGAGTTGTGACCAATCGTTTTTCCATGATTTCCTTATTTGAAAGGAAGTACGAAGAGGATCTGCTGATTGGATCATTTAGAAATAAAAAAAGCCCAGATGATCACACGGGTCACCTGGGCTAAATTGAAATGGCTTTTTTTAGAAATGTTTCCAGCCTTGGGCTTTGATTGTAACAGCGGTACCGCTTTTTGTCACAAGAAACTTCCCTTCTTCTGCCTTGGAAATATGACCAATAAAATGGATATCGGGATGCTTTTCGAGTTTTTCAAAATCCTTCTGATCAATGGTGAAAAGCAATTCATAATCTTCTCCCCCATTCAGCACACAGGTGATAGGATCTAGATTCAGCTCTACCGCTGTGTCAAAAGTCTGCTTATCAATCGGTAATTTATCTTCATAGATAGTGGCTCCGACATTGGAAGATTTACAGATATGAAAAATCTCTGAAGCCAAGCCATCGGAAATATCCATCATAGAGGTAGGCACTACCCCCAACTCCCGAAGTTCATGAATAATATCCATTCGGGCATCCGGTTTGAGCTGTCGACCGGTGACAATGGTGTACTTCTCAAGGTCAGGTCTCATGTCTGGATTGGCCAGAAATACCTGCTTCTCACGCTCTAAGATTTGCAATCCTACCAAAGCTCCTCCCAAATCTCCTGTCACGCAAAGAATATCATTCTCCTTGGCTCCGTTTCTGTAGGTGATCTGTGCCTTTTGAGCTTCTCCTATTGCAGTAATGGAGATCACCAATCCGCTTCGGGAGGCAGTCGTATCTCCACCTACCAAATCAACCCCATAGTGCTCACATGCCGCTCGAATTCCCGAATACAAGGCGTCCACCGCTTCTACCGAAAATCGGTTGGAGAGCGCAATACTGACGGTAATCTGCTTTGGAATCGCATTCATGGCCGCAATATCCGAGACATTGACGGCCACGGCTTTGAAACCTACATGTGGCAAAGGAGCATAAGCCAAGTCAAAATGCACTCCCTCTAAAAGCAAGTCGGTTGTCACTACTTTGACGTGATCTCCTGCATCTATAACGGCAGCATCATCCCCAATTCCCTTCAGCGTTGAATCATTTTGAAGTTTTACCTTTTCGTTCAAATGGTCGATCAGGCCAAACTCACCCAAATCACTTATTTCTGTTCTTTTTTCTGACATATCTTATTGTACAAAGTACTAAGTCCAAAGTACCAAGAAGCATATTTTTGACTTGGCATCTTTAAAGTTGGACTTTTTACTATTTACGATTTACTACTTATAAATATTTCTCCTGACAGAGCTCTACCAACACGCCATTCGTGCTTCGTGGATGCAAAAATACCACTAATTTATTGTCTGCCCCCTCTTTAGGCGTTTCATTCAGGATTTCAAAGCCCTCGGTCTTTAATCGGTCCACTTCTGCATAGATATCTTCTACGTCAAAAGCGATGTGATGAATACCTTCTGATTTTCTTTCCAAAAATTTGGCAATCGGGCTATCCGGGCGGGTCGCTTGAAGGAGTTCTACCTTGGTCTCTCCTACCTGGAAAAAGGAGGTTTCTACCCCTTCTCCTGCTACTGTCTCAGTTTTGAAGTGTTTCTTTCCCAATAATTTATGAAAAAGCTCATTGGATTTTTCCAAATCAGAAACAGCAATGCCGATATGCTCTATTTTTCTCATTTTTATAATTCTTATATTTGTAATCGAATCTTTTGGAGCCAAGGCTTGTTTATGCTCCTGAACCGAAACTAGTACGCAAAGTTAAGAATATATGATCATCGTTTCTGATAAGGCCAAAGAACGCATCCTCGAGCTTAAAAGAGAGGAAGGGCGTACCGAAAATGAAAACATCCGAGTGTCTGTCAAAGGCGGCGGCTGCTCCGGACTGATGTATGATTTGGGATTTGATGCCAATTTGGTGGATTCCGATCATGTCTTTGAAGACAAGGGTATCAAAATCATCGTAGATCGAAAGAGCCTTCTTTACCTTGCCGGGACCACGCTTGAATTTAGCGATGGTCTGAATGGAAAAGGCTTCCAATTTGTGAACCCCAATGCCAGCAGAACTTGCGGATGCGGGGAAAGCTTCTCAGTCTAAGCAGCAAATTGAATAATTCTAAAGCAGCCTTCGGGTTGCTTTTTTATTTTCCTAAATATCAAGAGCCAACTGAATTAGGTTTGAATTGATTTGGATGTACCAAAAATTTTGGGTTCTACTTTTTCACCGGACATCTGACACCGGACAACCAGTCCACAAAGGCGGTTCCAGCCAAAATGAGAAGAAAAATCACCAATTGGTTTAAAATCATATTTTCTACAAATCCCTTCTCCAAAATCCCTTCCAATCCTTACCTTTGGGCGACAGAAAAATAGCCCAATAATCATGGAAGAAACCATCAAAAAAATCCAATTGAATGACCTACACCTTGCCCTTGGTGGCAAAATGGTCCCATTTGCAGGTTTTAATATGCCTGTTCGCTACAGTTCAGACAAGGAAGAACATCTCTGCGTAAGAAATGGAGTTGGAGTGTTTGATGTTTCCCACATGGGTGAATTCTTGGTAGAGGGACCAAATGCCTTGGCACTGATCCAGAAAGTCTGCTCCAATGATGCCTCCAAACTAGTTGAAGGCCAGGCTCAATATTCCTGCTTTCCCAATGAAACCGGGGGAATCGTCGATGATCTAATCGTATACAAGTATTCCGACGAGAAATACATGCTAGTGGTGAATGCTTCCAATATCGAGAAGGATTGGAATTGGGTAAATCAACATAACACCATGGGAGCTGAACTGAAAAATATCTCAGATGAGCTTTCTCTTTTTGCCGTTCAGGGTCCGAAAGCCATTGAAGCCGTACAATCGCTGACCCCAGTCAATCTTTCAGAAGTGAAATTCTACCATTTTACTGTGGGTGAATTTGCCGGAGTGGCTGATGTGATCATTTCAGGAACTGGCTACACCGGTGCGGGAGGCTTTGAGATTTACGTAAAAAACGAGGATGCTGAAAAGGTGTGGAATGCCATTTTCGAAGCAGGCAAAGACTTTGACATCAAGCCTATCGGATTAGGAGCTCGCGATACTTTGCGGATGGAAATGGGTTATTGCCTCTATGGAAACGATATTGATGACACTACCTCTCCAATCGAAGCGGGCTTGGGCTGGATTACCAAGTTCACCAAGGATTTTATCAACTCCGAAGCCCTAAAAGCTCAAAAAGAGGCTGGAGTGACCAGAAAGCTAGTGGGCTTTGTCATGCAAGAGCGGGGAATTCCTCGGGGACATTATCCAATCGTGGATGCTTCCGGCGAACTGATCGGCGAAGTTACAAGCGGAACCATGTCTCCTTCTATGGAAGTAGGTATTGGTTTGGGCTATGTCAAGACAGAATTCAGCAAAGCAGGAACTGAAATTTTTATCCAAATCCGAAATAAAAGCTTGAAAGCTCAGGTAGAAAAGCTTCCTCTTTTGAAAGGATGAATCAATTAGAAGTTTGTTTTAGCCCAGAAATAATCCACCTCCACGAGCTTGAAGGAAAGATCGTAGTGGTGGTAGATATCTTCCGGGCCACTTCAACCATGGTCGCGGCACTTGCCAACGGAATCGAAGAGATCGAGACTTTTGCAGATTTGGAAACCTGCCGGACCATGAAGCAAAAAGGTTATCTAATTGCAGGAGAGCGAAATGGTCAAACGGTAGAGGGCTTTGACCTTGGGAATTCTCCGGTTGCTCTTCTGGACAACAGCTTTTCTGGTCAGAAATTGGCCATGACAACCACCAATGGGACTCTGGCTATTTCCAAATCTGAAGGGGCAGCTGAAATTCTTATCGGGGCCTTTCCCAATTTTTCAGCCACTGTCAAGTACATCCAAGACCAAGACAGGGATGTCCTTATCCATTGTGCCGGTTGGAAAGGTCGGTTCAACTTGGAGGATTCCCTTTATGCAGGAGCATTGGCTAAGGCCTTGGAATCCACACATGAAAGCAGTGATGATGGAGCCATGGCAATGAAAAGTCTCTTCGAAAAAGAAGGACATCAACTTAAAAAATACCTTGGCCAAGCCTCCCATGCCAAGCGACTACAAAACCACGGAATCGAAAAAGACATTGATTTTTGCTTGACCTTTGATTTGTATGAATTGGTGGGAAAGGTTGATGGGCAGGTTTTGAGGGCAATTTAATTGAACCTGACCTAATTCAGACCTAAGCCTAGATTTCTTTGCTCAACCGATTGGAAGCTGGAAGAATGAAGACCGAAGCTTGCGGAATTTGAACCTCAAAGATCAACCCAGATCTACGCATTTTACTTCTTAATAGAAGTAGAAATAGCAAGTTGGAAATTCGCCTAAACTTAGATTTTATTTTTCGACAATATTTACTTATTTAGGTAAATAAAATGACAGAGTTATGATAGGTTTTCTTTGGAGTATTTTCTGCCTAATATTCTTTATTGCTTTCCTTTTCTTTTTCTTCAAAGTTTTTTCATTAGGAATGAAAGCGTTATCGTACAATCAAAGAATTCTAGCTTCTCCTCCTCTTTTGATTGGAGTTCTAAGTTTATTTGCAGCACTTGCTTCTACCAATCAAGAAACAATGACCATAACTCCACCAGATGGGTACAAAACTAAAGTAAAAAGCATCCCTTACTCAAAAACCAACGATCTGTATGTCTATTACTTTGCCCACCGAGAGAGAGGGGAAATTCTTCCTCACGAGTCTGAAGCTTATCTAGGTGGGTTTACTTTAGGACGAAGATGGAAGCATTTCGGAGTTATTCAAAAAGGAGATAGCCTAGAAGTCACAGGCTCAATGAGATATTCGCTTATGGGATTAGAGTTTTATAGCCCAGGAACAGAACCTTTAATGGTAGCAATTGAGGAATAAAAAAAGCAATCATTCCAATTTTTTTAAAGGAGGCAAAATTGAGGTATTTTCAGCAATCATTATTCAAAACCAGCATGAGATACTTGTTTATTGCCTTACTTTCTATTTCTCTATTTTCCTGTAATAATTCTTCCACCCAAACCGAAAAGCCCCGAGTTGCCATTGCAGGCTTAGCCATCGAATCCAGTACTTTTTCTCCGGCCAGATCTACCGCCGAATCCTTCAAAGCCCGTATCGGTGAGGACATTTTCAATTATTATCCCTTTCTATCAGCCGATTCAGAAAATAGAGCCAGAGCCGAGTGGTTTCCAACCCTTCGAGGTCATGCCATACCCGGTGGGATGGTTACACGAGAAGCTTACGATTCGTTGGTCAATCTGACCCTCGAAATGCTTCGCGAAAACCTCCCCTACGACGGCTTGTTTTTTGACATTCATGGCGCCATGAGTGTAGAAGGCTTGGATGATCCCGAAGGAGATTTTATCATCAAAGTCCGTGAAGTGGTAGGCGATGAAACCCTGATTTCCACCTCCATGGATCTGCACGGGAATGTTTCCAAGCGATTAGCTGAAAATACAGACCTAATCACCTGCTATCGGATGGCCCCACATGAGGATGCCTTGGAATCCAAGCAACGAGCTTTGGAGAATCTTCTGGACAGGTTGGAAAACGGTAAAGGAAAGCCAGCCTATAAAGCCTGGATTCCAGTCCCCATCCTGCTTCCCGGAGAAAAAACAAGTACCCGAATCGAACCAGGAAAATCCCTTTATGCCAAAGTTGATCCAGAAACCAAGAAAGAAGGCGTCATCGATGCAGCTATTTGGATCGGCTACGCTTGGGCTGATGAGCCTCGCAATCATGCCGTAGTCATGGTCACAGGAGATGATGAAAAGGAAGTGAAAGAAAGTGCCGAATATTTAGCACAGAGTTTTTGGGATGTTCGACATGAATTTGATTTTGTGGCTCCGGTAGCCTATCTCGATGAGAGCTTGGAAATGGCCCTGAATAGTGACAAAAAGCCTTTTGTAATCTCGGACATGGGAGACAATCCCACCGCCGGAGGTGCAGGTGATGTAACATGGACCTTAAACGAACTGCTTCAAAGATCTGAATTTCAATCCGAATCTGGTCCTGAATTGATTTATGCTTCCATTCCAGGTCCCGACTTAATAGCTAAGGCTAAGGAGGCCGAAATAGGCTCTTTGATAGAAGGATTTGTAGGTGCGATGGTAGATGATCGATTTGCTCCCCCCCTTTTGCTAAAGGGGAAATTACTGGCTCTGAAAGACGGAGATCCCGACGCCAAAACAGAAATCGTCCTTCAAGTGGGTTCGATCAAAGTGATCGTTACCGAAAAGAGAAAGCCTTATCATCATGAAAAAGACTTTACCGACCTCGGTTTGGAGCCAAAAGGCACCGATATTTTGGTAGTAAAAATTGGGTACTTGGTACCTGAGCTATATGATCTCCGCGGTGACTGGATTATGGCCTTGACACCGGGCGGAGTAGATCAGGATTTGATAAGACTGGGACACAAACGCATCATACGTCCAATGTATCCATTGGATAAGGATATGGAAGACCCTGACTTGTCAGTTAGATGGATATCCGGCAAAAATTAACTCTTTAAATTAAATTATTTTCAGTTTATTTGGGAGCAATTTCAACGAAAATAAAAATTGAGACTAACCTATTATTTCATAATTCTACTGCTCACTATGAGTGTTTCCTGCCAGTCACAGCAACAAAAAGTCTTTCTTGAAGGATACGAAGTAAAATTGAACGGAGACGACCAATGTCGTCGTTTTTTTAAGACACAAGCAATTTCAGAGGAATTGGTCCAAACAAGTGTAGATGCGCTTGAATTAGTCTTTGAAGAAGGAAAATTAACTCAAAAATTCTTCTGGTCTTATGGTGATCGAGATGAGGTAGAACTTACTTTAGAGGAAAAAGGAATGGCTTATATTCCGGTTGTTCCTCATGATTTTTATATTTTCAAAACTAGTGACACTGGTAGCAGCTACCTCGGCGGCGACCTCCCAACTAACTTTAAGTTACCAAAGTTTGAAGAGCGCCCCTCTTTTCAATTCCTCGGAACGCTTTCATCCGAAACAGTAGGCCTCGAATGGTTGCCTTTTGATCTTCATTTAGCAGTCCCAATCTATGGAAACTTTTACCGTTTATTTATGGATTATTCAGACCCCCTAAATCCAAAAGTTTGGAATCCTGAGGAATACTTAGAGACCGGCTATGAAGATGAGTGGGTCAAGCATGACACAAAGCTTATTTTTGAGCAGAAATTCATGGAAACAGAAAAAATGGCTGAAATGCCAGAGATTCATCAAGGAAGCTCAGCTAGTCCCGGTCATTTGGGAATCCCACAGTGGATTCAAGGCCCTGATATACCAGACTGTCCTAAAACAAATAAAACCATGAAGTTTGTGGCCCAATTTTCATACGGTCTAGACGTAAAGCTTGCCAAAACCAATCTGGATTTACCAACAGAAGGCTATTATGCAGATCTACTAAACCGAATGAATTTCTGGAGTGACGGGGACTTGTATATTTTCATGAATCCTGAATCTAAAATGGTTTGCTATATCATACAACATACTTAATCAAAAAAGTAATTGCTTTCTGCTGTCTAATACTTTATGCAACATTTTGGAGTCTTAGTTTAATTTTCTAAAAAATCTCAAACAAAAAAGTCTGTTTTAAGAATATTGATTTCTGCTCTTAAAAGCCAACAATAGTCTTTTGACAAAGTGATTTTAGTCATCAAAGTTCGGTGAGATTTAGCCTATTCTTGTAGAAACAAAACCCGAAAAACATGTTTAAAAAGCACCCACTACAAGAAGAATTCCCTGAGTTTGAAGCAAAAATCCACGACTTGAAAACGGAAAATGAGCACTTCAAAAAGTTGTTTGAGAAATACGATGAGGTGGATCATGAAATCTACCGCGTAGAGTCAGATGCTGTGCCGGCTTCTGATGAGACGGCAAATCAACTTCGAATCAAGCGATTACATCTAAAAGATGAGATTTATAAGTTTTTGAAAGAAAACTAAGAAAAAAGGCTATCTCCTAATTAGTTTCTTTGTAAGTCTGTGAATTAAATAATCTTCGAAGATCAGAATAAGGGGATGACAGAGCAATCCAAAATAAACTTTTCTTTTGTCATTTTGCGATAAAATGCAGTTTTTATCGAAAACTTGTATGGTGTGGGCGCGGTAGGCTGGCGCAGCAGCGGGCCAGCGTCCGGCCTTGTGCGGATGGAGCTTTGCTGCGTCTTGAACTTTTGGTTCTTTTGGTTCAAGCCAAAAGAACAACAAGAAAAAAGAAAATGATTAATTGAAGCTGCAAGCGATTGATATATCTAAAACTAACTTTATGTTTTAAAGAATTGAACTTCGGAATAAATGAGATTTCTAGTAGCGCTTGATAACTTACAGTCTCGACATCGAATGTCAATCTCGGTATCCAACGTAGGACATTTCGACTACCTGCCTTTTGTGGTAAGATTCTTACCAGAGTACTAGCAATTGCTCAATGTGACAAGCTTTCCTTTGAGACAGCCTCATTTCAATTTCTCATTTTTTTGATGCCGGTCTTTATCCCGGATATTCTTCTTTTCGAAGTTTTTGCGAAGGGCTTCTGTCAAATCGACTCCCGTCTGATTAGCCAGACAGATCAATACCCAAAGTACATCAGCCATTTCATCTCCCAGGTCTTTTCCTTTGTCCGATTCTTTGAATGACTGCTCCCCATAAGTACGAGCCATAAGCCTGGCCAACTCCCCCACCTCTTCCATAAGTATGGTCATATTGGTTAGTTCATTGAAATAGCGAACACCGACTGTTTTGATCCACTGATCTACTTTTTCTTGGGCTTCAGCCAAGGTGATTTCTTGCTTAATTAAGTCCATAAAGAAATAATTTCGAATTTCATTCCGAAAGTAACTAAGAAAAAACAGAAGGGATTAGCTACTTTTCAGAAAAATCGGAAATATGAAGGCATTGGTCTACGAACAATTTCAAACTAGTCCAAAAATTCAGAAAGTTAAAGATCCCACCCCTGAGAAAAATGGCGTGGTGATCGAAGTCAAAGCAACTGGACTTTGTCGATCTGATTGGCATGGATGGATGGGGCATGATGAAGATATTGAATTACCGCACGTTCCGGGTCATGAGTTTGCAGGGATTGTTTCGGCTGTAGGTAAGAATGTAAAAAAATGGAAAATCGGAGATCGGGTGACTGTTCCTTTTGTTTGCGCCTGTGGAATCTGTCCTACCTGTGCCTCAGGAAACCAACATGTTTGTGATGATCAGTTTCAGCCAGGTTTTACCCATTGGGGATCGTTTGCAGAATATGTACGTATCGACAGGGCAAATACTAATCTGGTAGCTATTCCAGAAAGCATGGAATTTGAAACTGCAGCTAGCCTAGGTTGCCGCTTCGCCACTTCCTTTCGTGCGGTAGTAGATCAGGGAAAGGTATCTGGAGGACAATGGGTGGCTGTCTTTGGATGCGGAGGAGTGGGACTATCCGCTATCATGATTGCCAAAGCTTTGGGGGCACAAGTGATTGCGATTGATATTTCCGAGAAACAATTGCAAATAGCAAAAAAGCTTGGTGCAGATGTTCTTTTAAACCCATTGACTGAGTCAGCAATCCCAACAGCAATTCTAGAAATTACCCATGGCGGCGCTCATGTTTCTTTGGATTGTTTGGGTAAAAGTCTATTGGCTTATGATTCGGTGGCTAGCCTTAGAAAAAGAGGAAAACATATCCAAGTTGGTCTTCTTTTGGATTCAGAAAAAGACACAGCACTACCCATGAATTTGGTTATTGCCAAGGAACTGGAGATTTTAGGCAGTCATGGCATGCAAGCTTGGAGGTATCAGGAAATGATGGACATGATCTCAACTGGAAAGCTAAAACCAGAGTTATTAATCGGGAAAACCATTTCGCTCGAAGAAGCCACAAAAGCACTCCCTGAAATGAATAAATTTGAAAATCAAGGAATTACCATCATCAATCAATTCTAAAATGGGTCCAAAAGCAGAAAGTGTAGAAGAGTATTTCAGCTGGTTTCCAATCGAAAAGCAGGAAAAACTCCAACAAATAAGACAAACACTTAAAGAGGTTCTCCCTGAAGCAAAAGAGGTCATCAGCTATCACATGCCTGCATTCAAAACCTCAGAAGTCCTCGTTTACTATGCAGCTATGAAAAATCACCTGGGCTTTTACCCCACTGCTTCCGGAGTGAAAGCTTTTGCTGAGGAACTGAAGGATTACCCAACTTCAAAGGGAGTCGTACAGCTTCCTTATGAAGGAGATCTGCCTATAGGACTTATCCAAAAAATAGCACTTTTTCGCAAGGAAGAAGCTCTTCAAAAAGTAGCTGAAAAAGCCAAATCAACTAAGGCTCCTTAACTCCTGAATCAGGAGATCCAACTCAGACTCGGAATTATAAATATGCGTGGAAACCCTGATGGCGTTTAATCCTGCTTCATGAACTCCACGAATCCGGATCTTCTTCTGTCCAAGGGCTTTCGCAATGTCCCGATAATCAGTGTTAGGAATCCGAAAAGTCACTACCGAAATCCGAGACTCTCGTTCTTCGGGAGTGAGTATTTCCAATGTATCTAGCTGACTTAATGACTGATAGAGGTAGTCATTTAGCTCTCGAATTCTTGCTTCAGTCCTGGCCTTTCCTATTTCCTGATGAAAATCCACCGCAGCTACCACCCCTTCATGCATGGGAGTACTTTGGGTGCCATAATCGTAGCGATGGGCCGAATCGGTATAGCCACCGAAATGCACCTCCTTGTCATTCAAAACCCAACTTTTCTCGGACTTAGCTCCGACATGTAAGGCTTGTAAGGTATCAAGCAGTTCTTCTCGCACGAACAGAAAGCCCGTACCATTGGGTCCAAGCATCCATTTATGAAAGCAACCTGCATAAAAGTCGCAACCCAGATCTTTGAGATTTAAGTCGAAAGTGCCGGCACCATGCGCACCGTCAATGGCCGTCCAAATCCCCTTTTTTCTGGCAAATTCAGAAATTTCCCGAATCGGAAAGACTGTGCCCGTCGTACAAGTCACGTGAGGAATGGCTATAGCTTTGGTACGAGAAGAGACTAGGTTTTTGATCGTTTCAAAATTTTCCTCACTCGTATCCTCTGGCTCAAATACCCTTAAGACAATCCCGTCTAATTTCATGCGGTTAAGCCAAGGGATAGCATTTCCCGCATGCTCATGTGTAGTCACAATTACTTCATCACCTGCTTGTAAAGGAAGGCCCTGTGCCATAATATTGATCCCCTCCGTAGTGTTATGGGTCAAGGAAATCTCAGTTGGCTTTGCCCCAAAAAACTCAGCAATTTTCTCCCTTCCAGATCCGGGATTCCCGTAATTCCCGGTGCGATTGGTTTTTTCAAATGAATCTTGAACCGCCTTGAGCACAGGAAAAGGAGAAGGTCCAAATGTCCCGTTATTCAAATAGATACGATCTTTTTCCAAAGGAAATTGAAGGCGAATCTGCTCCCAGGATTGTTGGTTTAGAGGCATGGATAAACCAGGAAACTCCAAGCTATTCCAGGCTGCAGGAGCCATCCAAGCCAGACCCATTTTTTGAAGGAAACTTCTTCTCGAGTTCATACGATGATTTTGAAAAAATAAAATACATCTTTTAATTCAAAAAGCAGTTCGATCTTTTGAATTCGGATATAGGGTTATTTTGATGGTAATTCGAAAATCTGATCCACAGCAACTGGCACATCCTCGGGATAGTGGCTGACAAAAATCAAACTGATACCTGAGAGTTCACAGAGCTTTTGAACAGTCTGGGTAAAAAGCATCCGTTGGGCGAGATCCAGACCTTGTGAAGCTTCGTCCAAAATCAATAGTCTTGGCTTTTTGATCAAGGCACGGGCGAGAAGTGCCCACCGCTGTTGGTCCAATGAAATTCTTTGAATGGGATGCTCGGCCACATTTTCCAATTCAAATACTTTCATCCATTTTAAAGCCAGTTCTTCCTCTTCAGCATTGACTTTTTTAAACAAACCCATGGTATCAAATAAACCGCTCAAGATTACTTTTCTACAGGTTTGATTGGATGGAAAAAAACGTACTAGTTCGGGAGCGACAAATCCGGTAGGTTTCTTGATATCCCAAATAGATTCTCCAGTTCCTCTTTTTCTACCAAAAAGCCAAATATTTTGAGAATAGGCCTGCGGATTTTCACCAATCAAAAGTGAAATTAGTGTAGACTTTCCAGATCCATTTACCCCTTTTAAAAGCCAACGTTCTCCAGCCTGAATTTCCCAGTTGACCGCATCCAAGATGATCTTTTCCTCGTAGCTGATGGTCACCTTTTCCAAAACTACCAAAGGATCATCACTAGCATTTTTTTGAGGCAATAAACTTTGAAACAGTTCCCAATCCCAAGCTTTTTCACCGATGCGATTTGACATGGGTGAAAAATCCGCTGAATGCCAGATATTGGTAATTCCATGTTGAACCAGAAGACCAATTTTCTGAATACCTGAAGGAATATCCTGAGGATTGCAAGTAATCAAAATTTGCACTCCTTCCTTTTGAATGGCATTAATTATCTCCCCAAAAGCCGCCCGACTTTCTATATCTAGTCCTGTGGTTGGATGATCCATCAAGAAAATATCGGGTTGACGCATCAATCCTGCTGCAATAGCCAAGCGCCTAGTTTCTCCATTGGAAAGTTTCAGGAGTGATTCCTCACGTAGATCCTTCAAGTACAGTAATTCAAGTACCTTTTCCAGAGTCCAAGGTCCCTCTTGCCTGGACTGAACAGTTGACAAATATTTTTCTACTGTTTCTGTTTCTTCTGATTCAGCCGAATTGAAGCGTTGCTGAAAGTAAAAGTTCTGTTGATTGAATTTATTTCTGAATTCATAGCGCTGGGATACATAGGCCATAAGGTCACGAAAACTGGCCACCTCCTTTTGCTGTCTTTTTACACTTAAATATTGATCAGCAAAAGGTCTAGTGACAGTTCCTGACTTGACAACTGTATTCCCGCGGAGGGTTTCCAGAAAGGCAGTTTGTAGCCAACCAGATTCGCTTAGGATAGCCCAACTTTCACCTGAATCCCAAAAAAAATCCAAATCTGAAAAAGCGGTTTTTCCTTTAAAAATTATTTGTCCAGTGGATATTTTTATGAGAGGTGCAGTCAATTAAATCGAATATTTAAAGCAAAAAGGAATAGGGAAATTGAGATTGAATTAACGAAAAAAACCAAAAATTCAAATTCATCCCGAATACCAGTAGAATTATTAAATGCAACATTTTTGCATTTATAATGATACTAAATCAATTTTTAAATTAAAATAATCACATTTTTTCCTTTTTAATTTTTAATAATAATTTTCAGGTTTTATATTGACCTAAGTTTTAAACTTTATCTTTTACTAATTCTAACAACTATCTTATGCTTAAATTTTCCAAAATGCGAGAGATTCCTTCTGGTTTCAATCGCTTCTTTAAACCACTACCTGGGAGGTCCTCTTTAGGTTTTACCTTAGCTACCGCAGCTGGACTTCTGACTTTCACAGCATGTTCTGAATTAAGTCAGGATACCGTCGTTCAAACACAAGCGGTGGATCAGAGTCGAACCTTTGAGTTACCCCAACAACCAGAAGGAGAACCTGTAGTCATCACCGTACCTAAGGCTGACGAATCTCTTGCTGATGCTAATGCAAGGACGAGAGGCGGTGGGTCTGAACGTGTCCGTTTTAATATACAATTAGAATTTTTGACACCAGTGACTGCCGCACAAGAACAAGTCTTTAGGGAGTCGGCTGCCAGATGGGAGCAAATCATTATCAAAGATGTACCCAACATTTCAGGTCCAATTCCTGGTGCTTTTGGGGGCTTTGTTATCCCTGCAGGAGAGCAAGTGGATGACATAGTTATCGAAGTTGTACTTACAAATATTGATGGACCAGGTAATATCTTAGGAGCTGCAGGGCCTAATTTCATTCGATTTGCAGATAATTTACCTCTTTCAGGATTCATGTTCTTTGATACCTCAGACTTAGCAGTTTTGGAAGCATTTAATCTTTTTGATGAAGTAATTATTCATGAAATGGGGCATGTATTAGGTATAGGTACTGTTTGGGATTTGACTTTTGATGGGGTAAACTTTGAAAGGCAACTTATAGCAGGCACTCCAGAAAACCCATTCTTTACGGGTAGGTTTGGAAATATCCACTGGAGAGCAGCGGGTGGAGAGAATGCCCTTCCTATAGAAGGTGCAGCAGCAGGACCAGGTACAGCATTTTCTCATTGGAGTGAAGACATCCTCGATAATGAGTTAATGACAGGATTCTTAAACCTAGGTGTCAATCCACTCAGCCGAATTACCGCTGGTTCACTTAGAGATCTTGGATATGGCGTAGCATTAGTAGGAGATCCTTATTCTGTAAGAGATCAAATAGTTGCTCGATTGAATACAGAGGCAGGTGAAGGAATTCACATCGCTGAGCGAGAGATTCTATACAAGCCAAAAGGTTATATTAAGGTAGAATAGCTTAAATCAAATCTTCAAAAAGTGCCCTTAATTCGATTTTGGGCACTTTTTTCATACCTTATTCTTGGTATCGATACTGATGGTGACCGGTCCATCATTTATCAGAGCAACTTTCATATCGGCCCCGAACTCACCGGTTCCAATCTTTTTTCCCAATTCAATTTCAAGAGCTTGGATCATCTTTTCGTAAAGTGGAATCGCTACAGGAGGCTTGGCTGCTTTAATGTAAGAAGGACGGTTTCCCTTTTTGGTACTCGCATGTAAAGTAAACTGGGAAATCAATAAAATATCACCACCTACATCCAGCAAACTTCGATTCATCACTTCCTGATCATCAGGGAAAATTCTAAGATTGACGATTTTCTTCGAAAGCCATTCGATATCTTCTTCTGTATCTGCATCCTCAATCCCCAACAAAACCATCAATCCCAATTCAATTTCAGATTTGATTTTGGCTTCAATTTTGACAGAAGCTTCGGATACCCGTTGGATTACTGCAATCATATTATTTTTTGGCTGTTAGGTCCTGCATCTCGCCCGAACTGATTCGCTCAAGTCCTTTTCTCATGGGGTCTAAATCCACCATAACCATGGACTTTGCTACCTGATAGTCATAGATAGG
Organism: Algoriphagus sp. NF; assembly: GCF_028823735.1. Lineage (NCBI taxonomy): Bacteria > Pseudomonadati > Bacteroidota > Cytophagia > Cytophagales > Cyclobacteriaceae > Algoriphagus > Algoriphagus sp. NF. The sequence goes on along the minus strand of NZ_JAPEIB010000018.1, from coordinate 32,444 downwards.
ACGGAAGTTTTTGAAGAGCTTCAACCATACCAATGGTTTCATCAGAATGGTAGCCACTTGCTCCCCAAAACGAAATTCGGAGCGATTTCCTAATAGAAGGGAAGGCTGATAAATCTTCAAGCGATCAAACCCGGTTTTTTCTAGATCCTGCTCAGTTTGTCCTTTGACTTTATTATAAAAAATAGAAGAATCTGCATCTGCCCCAGTAGCCGATACATAATGAAAGGATTTGGCTCCCAAGCTTTTTGCCCATTTTGCAAAGCCGATCACCAAATCATGATCAATCTCAAAGAAACGTTCCTTTGAACCTGCATTTTTGATGGTAGTCCCCAAAGAACAAAAAGCTGAAATTTCACAGTTTTCATTCTCAATGGCCTTCACTAATTCTTGATATTCCCCGCCAAGGCTTTTAGAATTGATTTCATTCTGCCAGTCCCAATCCTGAATCTTTGAAAGATCACCTGAAATCTGAATGAGCTTTGGATCCTTTAAGGCAAGCGTCCTCCGACCTACGCTGATGATGTAATCGAATGAATTACATTTCAGCAATTGATGTAACAATTGCATTCCGATAAGCCCGGAAGTACCAGAAATAAGGGCTATGTTCATATTCCAAAAGCATTTTCAAAGCAAGCTTCCATTTCTTTTTCCAAGGTTTGATTCTTGTCCTTGGCATACCAAAGATGGACCTCTTCAATAAATTCTTTGAAGGTCTTTCCTTGAGGATTTTCTTTAAAGTCACGATGCTTTTCAATCAAATACTGTGGTTTGGGTCCCCAAGTAAAAAACTCTCGCTGCAATCCAGGGCTCAAAGCGACCAATTTTGGTATGGATCGAGCGCCGTTTGTAAGGTGAGCATCCATGATATCCAGGTTTTCATCCCGAAGGATCAATCTTACCTGAATTTTTGGGTTGAATTCTGCAAGTTTATAGATGTAAGGAATGTTTTGACCGGCATCTCCACACCAAGCCTCCGTGATAATCAGCCAAATCTGAGGAGGAAGTTTCTTAACCTTTTCTACCATTCGATCAGAAACTTTGGCGATTTTATCCCATTTACGCATTCGTTGAATGGCAATACGAGTGTAATCGATATAAGCCTGGGATTGATTCTCTCCTGTCGTTTTGCCTTGAGCAAAAAGTCTATCAGCCAGATCTTTATACTCTTGATAAGTCATCGCCCCGGCAATGGTATCGGCGGTGATTGCTTGCGTTTTAGTCACTTGTTCCAGCATAGATGGTTGGATGGATTTGTGAGACTAACAGCAGGATTTACAGCTGAGTTCGTTCCCAGTCCAAAAACTCCTCCACTTCATCCTTGAGCTTGGCAAAGACAGCCAAAATCACCGAAAGATCATCAGCAAAGCCAAAAACTCCCAGAAAATCCGGGATGATATCTATAGGAGATAAAAAATAAACCAAGGCCAATACAACCAAGCCTAAGGTTGAGCTCGAGAGCTTTTTGACACCGGAGAAATGAGCCTTGAGCATACGAATAAAAATGGAAATCGGCTCCACTAACTTCTTGACACGGGGATTACCCCCAAAGTCTACCAGCTTTTGCTTTACTCCAGCAATCAATTCTTTGATCTTTCCTTCTTTTTGGGCCAAGCCTTCTACCTGCTTGCCAAATAGAGCTTTTGCTTGATCGAGTAGCTGATGGGCTTTATCGCTGATTTTTGACATGGCTATTAGAAATAAATATTGATCTCTGACTTGACCTGTTTTAAAGCAAAAGCAATGGCGTCATTTTTTCGCTCCAAGGACAAAGCGAATATGGCTTTGGCCAAATCCATACCCTTTGATTGCTCTTCTCCTAGGCCTTGTCGACTTAGGTTGATAATGGTCGTGACTTCCTCGATCGCTCTTTTGACAGCTTCCCAGGTTTCCTCTGAGAAATAAACCTGTTGGGAATAATTATGGCTAAACTCCTCCCGCACTTCAGACAAAAGCACGGAATGCAACTCTGCAGCAGTCATCCCTGAGGCATTGGCACGTCGGACCAGATTATTTGGAGTGATACGCTCCAGCAACAGGCATAAGCGCTCAGCGGCCTGAAGTCTTACTGGTAAAATAGTCTGTGAATTTTGGGTTTTCAACTCAATGAGCATTTTCTCACGCTCTTTGGAGATAAATGACACGATGACTAAGTACATGCCATAGAGTACTACTCCTGCAGGGAGTACAATTTTGAGTAATTCTACTAAATAGTCCATAAATCAGATCTAGAATGTCCGAATATCCTAAAATTATCCGGCCTTATAAACGTATCCTTGTGTAAATTTGTAAAGTCTTCGAACCAATTTCCTGCCAAAAACATTCGAAATACATGCTCACCCCGATAAGTATTAGCGAAAAAGCAGAAGCTGAAATCAAAAACATCATTCAGCACAAAAATATTCCTTTGGATTATTTCCTCCGAGTGGGAGTCAAAGGCGGCGGATGTGGGGGTATGTCCTATGCTTTAGGCTTTGACAAACCGAAGGAAGAGGATCAAAAATTCGAAATCAATGGCATACCCGTTTTAATCGAAAAACGTCATTACATGTTTCTGATGGGAATGCAGATTGACTTTTTTGAAGGAGATGAAGCTCGGGGATTCACTTTTGTCAATCCAGACCTGCCAAAAAGACACGATCAATAGCTTTTATTTGTAAATTCATGGAAAGACCTAAGCCATGAAGAAACAGCATTTTATTCTTTCATTCCTCTGCATCCTTTGCTTTGCAGCCAATGCTCAAGAGGTAAAAAGACTTGAGGATGGACAGTCTCCCGGAAAGGGAAACCTTTCTCAGGTAAGTTGGCTAGAAGGATTTTGGTCAGGTCCCGGCTTGGGTGGTGACTGTGAGGAGGTTTGGCTTCCTGCTAGAGACGGGCAAATGATGGGGACTTTTCGTTTTTTTGATCAAGGAAAGCTCATCTTTAGTGAGTTGTTTTTCCTAAGTGAAGAAAATGGATCTATGACCTTGAAGCTAAAGCACTTCAGCGCAGATTTGACAGCTTGGGAAGATAAAGATGAATGGGTAGAATTCCGCCTAATTGAAATCGAGAATCAGACGATTTGGTTGGATGGATTGACGATGAAGAGGGAAGGCGAAAATTTGACTGTTTGGGTGGAATTGGAAAGTGGGGACCAATCGAGCATTGCTGCTTTTGAATACACAAAGAGGGATTTTTAATAATCCTCGAAACCCGGCTTTACCAAATCCCAAAACTCATCTAAAGCTATCATCCTGGGTTTAAGAAAACTGATAATTTCAGGCCATTCTTCTTCATTTAGCACATTGACTCCAGGTTTGACTTTTTCGATTTTGGAAATCACCTGACCAAATTCATTTTGTTCGTGTAGTTTCCAATCCCAAGCTTCTCCGGTATTTTGCTCCAAGATTTTGCGAAGCTGTCCAAACTGCTCAAAAAACAACTCCTGAAGCTCCTCATCCCGATGGGTAATTTCAATTCCGATTGAGGCAAAGCCTCGCTCAGCTTTCATCCGAAAATAAATTTCCTTGACCCCTGTCTTATAATTCTGCCAGTTGACACGGCGGCCTTGGGCATTGGGAATGGGACGCATGTAAGCACCAAAAGCCGTCCAGAAGCTTTTTCGGATTCGGGAAAGTTCCGCTTTGGTGTACATCTTAGTAAGACTTATGCGAGTCCTTGGGCAATACGATTATAAAGTCTCCTCCTGAGGCATTGGACTCATCCAAACTATCCAGTTGATCTTGCTCTACTGTATGGATATTGATGATTTTTTTGTCCGGGAAACTCCTTTTGACATACCATAGAATCCCCTCTCCTTCTTTGCTATGGTAGGAGCCATTGACATGGTAGATTTGTTTTCCCTGCTTTAAGGATTCAAAAAGTGATTCCCCCATCGTGGCATCTTTGAGTGCCTGGGCCTGAATCATATAATCTGAATTACCTGGTGCCCCGTGCATCATTCCTCGCATAGCCTCATAGCCCGGCAGCGTCATATCAATTGCGACTGGAAGTGTAGCGAAATAGGCTTTGGCTTCATCGCTCAAGGAATCCAAAGTTTCAATACCTCCCCTGCTGACCAGCGATGCATAGCGCCTTGGTACATTTGAGGCGATGAATGGGATTTGATTTTCTTTAGCAAAAAGCATCAGGGGTTTGTAATCAGTGAGGTAATTATTCCAGAGCTTGGCCTCCGTCTCAAAGTTCTTATCCGTGATTTTTCCGGCCATCCACTCGTCGATCAAAAGCTGATCATCTCGCTCAAAAAACTCGGAGGCAAACACAAGGCGATCATTTTCCTCTGAAAGTGACTTAAAAACTTGTAGCTGTAGCCAATGAGCAAGACTATTATTATGTAGTTCTCCAAAGAATACAAGATCAGCTTTTTTTGACTCCTTCGCCATCTTTTCGAAACTTATGGCTTTGCCTTTGGAATCAAATATCTGATATGGAACTCCCTGTCCCATTAAGGACTGGAGGGACAAAATGAAAATCGTAAGAGCAAAAATGGAATTACGCATAATCTTCCGGGTATTGAATTTGAACAGCTGAATACTTCACCAACCCACCGAGAGCAGGACCATGTTTTTTCAATGTCAGTCGAATCTCCTTGGTTTTTGGATAGGCCTCCAAAATATCTTGCACGATCAGGTGTCCCAGATGCTCGAGAAGCTTCACTTTGACATCCATTCTTCCTTTGATGATTCGATAAAGTACGGAGTAATCAACGGTGGCTTTTAAATCATCATGCAGCATCGCATCCCGAAATTCGGTCTCTAATTCGAGATCTAATGTGAAGCGATTTCCGAGAATAGACTCCTCCGGATAGGCTCCATGATAGGCATGGAATTCAATTCCTTCCAGTGATACTTTTCCCATTAGTCGAATTGGTCAAAAAATGATCCTGATTGATTTGCATCGTCTTTTGGCTGCGGCTTAGGCGGAGCTTGCTGATTTTTGATCTCCACTTTTTTAGGCTCCTCTTCCTCATCCTGCGCCTCCTCAGATTGATCCGAAACTTCTTCCTCTACATCCATTTCAGGCTGTACATCCGGGGTGCTATCGTGGATTTCGATTTCGATTTCCTCCTCGATGATTTCCATTTCCTCCAATGGATCTTCTACCACTTCCTCTTCTACTTTCACTTGAGTATTGCCCATTGATTGGGAAAGCTGTTCAGATAAAGATTCAAGATTGGCAAATGTAAAAGCCTGCGAGCGACTCAGTTCATCCACTGCCCGAGCGTGAGCCTTGGCGTCGATCCGATTGAAATGTGCGTCAGAAAGATCAATCTGATTCAGCATATCCTGCGATATTCTGCGAAGACTTTTGACCAAAAGTTCCCGCTGCTCGACCAAGCTTTCGTAGCTTCTGACCAAGCCTTGCATGCTTTCTCTGAGTTCCACGATCGTGTCTTTAGCTTTGCTCTCAGCAGCTGCGATGATGACTGCCGCATCCGCATCGGCCTTTTTCTTTGCTTCGCCGATGATCTTATCTGCGTAATCATTCGCATTCTTTGCGCTGACATTTGCCTCTTCGATGATTTGATCGGCTGCTGCATTTGCCTCTTCGATAATACTAGCTCCTGTGTCCTCAGCGGTCTTCAAAGTCCTGAAAAGCGAATCCTCTACATCCTTCAGGCGCTTGGCTTCTGCTTCTGTCTGTTGAAGTTTACTTTTCAATTCAAGATTTTCCTGATTGAGCTGCTCATAAGCTTGACTCACTTGCTCTAGAAATTCCTCTACTTGTTTTTTTTCGTAACCTCGGAAGCCAGTTTCGAAGGATTTCTTGCGTATTTCGGTAGGTGATATTTTCATTTTTTTAATGTCTTTTTTATCGGCAAAATCCACTTAAGTACCATTTAGGTAGAGTGGAATTTCTTTAAACATCCACTTTGGGAGAATGTATTTTAAGGGCACTTCATATTTCTTGTTCTAATCCAAGATTCCAAATGGAAATGGTCCGATCATCAGAAATGGAGATAATATCATTCGAGTAACTACTCCAGATGACCTTATTGACTGAGGTTCCGTGCCCGGCATTCCGTGCCTTATCGATGACTTTCAATAATTTTCTTTCTTCCGGATTCCATATTTTGATAGACTTATCCATGGAACAAGTCACCAAAAGCTGCCCATCCTCCCGAAAATCCAGGAAATTAATCGCATACATATGAGCTACTACATCCTCTTCTAATTCGTAGGGATCAGTTTTCCAAAACTTCAAATGGGCATCTCTAGAACCACTGACCAAGTAGCTTTCATCCGGAGAATAACGCAAGGCAAAAACCGAATTGACATGGCTTTTTAAATTGGCAATCGGCTTGAAATCCTCTGCTAAGTCCAAAATCTTAACACTGTGATCAGAAAGCCCGAGAGCAAGATGCATTTTTTCAACGGCCACATCCATCACACGAATACTCTTCGAACTCAGCTTGATATGCTTCTTCACAGCGCGGGAAGAAATATCGACAATCGTTAAAACTCCATCTCCATCTCCTACAAGAATTTGGTCACCGACCACAGTAATATGGAAAATGGCAAATTCCGTCATTTTCAGGGACCACATCTCTTTGTTTTCGTTCAGATCAATGACGTGAATTCCCTCAAAATTATGTCCTATGATTAAGTAATTTCGCTGATGATCGATCGCAAGCGAATAGACAGAATGCGGAAGTTTGGCGATGAGTTTACCATCCTTAGGATTGTCCAAGTCCCACTCTACCACCATTCCATCACCTGCACCAGTATAAAAGTACCGAGGATCGGATCCTTCGGTCAAAGCATAGATACAGTCATTGTGCCCGGTGAGACTGTGTAATTTATAAACTTGGATTTTTGACATATATTGGCTTCTAATAGGAATGCCCTTTCGGCCTATGCAAACAAAAATAGAAAAAATTGATTCCCAATCGGTCTTGGTTCTAAAGAATATTCAGGACCAAGCTATGGATCAATTGGATTTCCTCAGCTTCCGCGAAAAGCTATCTTATGCCAATATTTCTCATCATGAAAAACGGAAAGAATGGGCATCTTCCCGAATGGCCATCAAGGAAGCCATGGACGCTCTAAACATCCCTTATCCGGGCTTTTTCAAAGACGAGCATGGCAAATCCCAAGTCATGAAAGGAGGAGGCCAAGTGAGCTTAAGTCATACTCAAGGCTATGCAGGAGCAATTTTTCACCGAGATCTTCCCGTAGGTATTGATATGGATTTGGTCAGGGAAAAAATCCTCCGGATCGGCTTTCGATTCTTAGATCAAAAGGAACTGGATTTCCTGAAAAAGGACCCCGTCCACTACACCATGGCCTGGTCTGCCAAAGAATCCATTTTCAAGTGTCAGGGGAAAAAAGGAGTTTCTTTCAGGGAAAACATTCTATTGGAACCTTTCGAGCCGGATGCGCAACTCATCAAGGGAAAAATTCGAGGAACGGAATTTGCGGATCACCATTATCAAGTTCGAGTGGAAAAAATCCAGGACGTCATTCTCACTTACACCATTTGGTAGCATGAACCTTAAAATACTTTTCGCTTTTTCCTTTTTTATCATTTCTCAGACCATAGTCGCACAGAGTCTAGGAGACATTTCGCTTCAAGATGCAGTGACAGGCAAGACACAAACCATCGCAGACCTTACCGATCAGAAAGGATTGGTTTTGATCTATTTTGACCTGAATTGTCCTTTTACCAAAATGTATGAGGGAAGGATCAAGGCACTTCGGACTAAATTCAGTAATCAAGGCTTCCGCTTCGCTTTGATTCATTCCGACTCAAAGGCATCAGCAGAAGAACTTAAAAACTACATCGATTCCTCCGGCATGAATATGCCATTCTTTTTACAATCAGGAACTGAGGCGAATCAAGGATTGGGAGTAGTGAAAATCCCAGAAGCTTTTTTGATCAGCAAACAGGAGGACATCCCTACCGTCATTTACCATGGCGCGATCGATAATAATCCCCAAGCGGAAAATGCAGTCAGCGAGCGCTTTCTCGAGCGTGCCATCAATCAGTTTTTGGGAGGAAACCTGCCCAGTCCTGCTCAAGTTCGGGCGACAGGCTGTAACCTGAGAAGTTTCTAATCAGCTTTCAAGAATCTGAAGAAGCTCTTGGATTTCCAGCACCTTCTCTGCTTCACCTAATTTTTCAAAAGCAAAGGCTAGATTTCTAAGAGACCTCATCACGATCTGATGGGAATCAGTGGGCTCAAAAAACTCTTCTTTGGGTGCGATTTTCAAATGCTCTAAATAATTGTAGATATCCTGCCTTCTAAAAATCAAGCCCTTGTTGAAGGCATTGATATAAAAAGTGATATCAGCAGAATTGTATGTCAATACAAAAAGATTGGGAAGGTTAACTCCGTAAACTGGCAGACCTAATTTCTGAGCAACTAGCATGTAGATCGCACAAAGAGAAATGGGGTTTCCTTTTTTAGTATCCAAAACTGAAGAAAGCATGGAATTGGCCGGAGAGTGAAAGTTTTTGGTATTGGCGGAAAATCTCAGAGAATTGAACAAGACATTGTTGATGATCCGGATTTGGTCATAAGGACCCAAATCCGACTTAAAAGCTGTCCAAACTTCAAAGTAAATCTGATGCATGTCCGCGTTTAGCTTTTCAAACTCCAAATCAGGATATTGATAGGTGTTGATGATCCAAAGTCCTGTCAGCAAGTCCTTATCTTCAGACTTTTTCCATTCTTCCAGCCTTTCTTTCAGTTGCAAAAACTGAAGCTCATGCACCAGAAACTCAATCTCCCGCTGTATACCCGGATCAAAGCTATTTTCCCATTTCTTTTCCAAAAAAGGGATGATTTCAGCTCCCAAAGAAATAATTCGATCACGGACGTGGTTTTTCACTTCCTGATCGCTATCATCCAAGAGGGTGACCAAAGCATTTAATTCAGAAGGACTGAGTTCGCTCATTGATTTAATTTAAAAAAAATATATGAAGGATTGAGTTTGTGAGGTGAAATTTCTAAGGTGAATTCTGAAAGGTAAATGGTAAAAAGTAAGTGGAATTTGTGATGGATTTCTCACCCAAGACAAATTAACCACTTACTATTCACATAAAGCTATTCTAAATTTAATTTTAGCTGAATTTGAAATAGTCAAATTAAGTCTGAATGACCCCGACATTAAACCGCTCTGTGATAGGAGCATGATTGGCAGCGGCTATTCCCATGGAAATGACCTTTCGTGTTTCCCGAGGATCAATCACTCCATCTACCCAGAGTCTGGCTGCGGCATAGAAGGGACTAAGTTCCTCATTGTATTTATTGGTGATTTCTTCCAAAAGTGCCTTTTCATCCTCAGGACTGATTTCTTTACCGGCCTTTTTCAAAGATGAAACCTTAATCTGAAGCAGGGTCTTAGCTGCCGAAGCTCCTGACATCACGGCCATTTGGGCGGTAGGCCAAGAGTAAATTAAGCGTGGATCATAGGCCTTTCCACACATGGCATAATTACCTGCTCCATAGGAATTTCCAAGAACGATGGTGAATTTCGGAACCACTGAATTGGACATTGCATTGACCATTTTGGCTCCGTCCTTAATGATACCTCCGTGTTCGGCTTTGGACCCTACCATAAATCCACTCACGTCTTGAAGAAAAACCAAAGGAATCTTCCGCTGATTGCAATTCATAATAAAGCGCGCTGCCTTGTCGGCAGAATCTGAGTAGATCACTCCTCCCATTTGCATCTCGCCTTTGGCATTTTTGACCACCTTGCGCTGGTTGGCAATGATTCCAACAGCCCATCCATCGATTCGGGCAGTTCCGCAGATCAGGGTTTTTCCGTAGTCCTTTTTGTATTCATCGATTTCTCCACCATCAACCAGTCCTCTGAGCACCTCAAGCATATCGTATGGCTTGACTCGGTCGATTGGGAATTTTGAGAGCATTTCATCAGCAGAAATCGCGGGTTCCTTCGCCTCCACCCGATCAAAGCCTGCTTTCTCGGAGGCACCCATTTTATCAAAAATCCGCTTGATAGCATCTAAGCAATCCTGATCCGTGTCAAATTTATTATCTGTCACGCCTGATATTTCGCAATGCGTGGTAGCCCCACCAAGGGTTTCATTGTCTACAGATTCCCCGATGGCTGCCCTTACCAGATATGAGCCTGCAAGGAAGATAGTACCCGTTTTATCTACGATCAGAGCCTCGTCCGACATGATGGGTAGGTAAGCCCCTCCAGCCACGCAACTCCCCATGATGGCAGCAACTTGCACGATCCCCATGGCAGACATTTTAGCATTGTTGCGAAACTGCCGTCCAAAGTGCTCCTTATCGGGAAATATTTCATTTTGCATGGGTAAAAAGACACCTGCACTATCCACCAAATAAATGATGGACAGATGATTCTCCATGGCAATTTCTTGGGCGCGAAGATTTTTCTTGGCAGTCATCGGGAACCAAGCTCCGGCTTTCACAGTGGCATCATTCGCAACGATCATACACATACGACCGCTCACAAATCCAATTCCTGTGACGACCCCTGCAGAAGGACATCCTCCCTCCTCCTCATACATTCCATCTGCTGCGAAAGCTCCAACTTCCAAAAAATCTGAACCTTCATCTCTCAAGTAATCAATCCGCTCCCTTGCCGTCAGTTTTCCTTTATCATGTTCTTTGGCGATACGTTTGTCACCGCCACCTTTTTTGACTACTTGGTACTTTTCTGACAACTCAGTCAGGAGTGTTTCCAGACTTTTGTTTTTTGATTCGGTTGAATTCATGGAGTTATTTGGGTTTATATGTTTTCAAACTCGAATCTACAAAAGGAAGTTTGGTTTTCAGAAAAAGAAAGCTGTTAAAGTGATCTGATTATAGTATGTATTGGTGAAAATCTATTTAGGTCTCCAGTAAAGAAATACACCTTCGGTGAAATACGCTTGCAGCGAAATAGGCTTCGCGAAATATACCAAGGTGAAATAGGCTTTCAGCGAAATACGCTTTGCGCCTGCCTGCCCTTGCAGGAAATACACCTTTGGTAAAATAGACTACGTGAAATATACCTCATTTTGGTCGGCGAAATACAGCTCTTGCTTGAGTAATGAATTCAAGAAACAAATTGTTTTGAAAACCAAAAGACCCTGAAGAGGTCAAAGCTTTAATAGCCCTCTGGGTAAGCAAGTCGAGGCACGAGACGCAGCGCAACCCAGGGTAAAACATCCAATTCCAGCGCTGGCCCTGGATCTCGAAATGGGAACGAATACTAAATGCCAGCAAGAGGACGAAAAATTATGAAAAGAATAAATAGAAATACGCTTCGCGAAATATACCTTCGATGAAATAGGCTGCGCGAAATACCACGTTTTTACATTATTTGAAGTCAAACAAGACCTTTGATGATCTTCTTACCTTTCGAACGTTTTAATGGCAAATGATGAATGTCGGAGTCTAGGTTCTCTTCCCACTTCGTGCTTCCAACTTCCCCCTTCCTACCCCGAATTCAACACTTGATCATTGAGATCGCTTCTCCCGATTCTCGGGATCTCGATGACGGTCACTTCGTGCTTCCTACTTCCAGCTTCCTACTTCCAACTCCCCTCTTCCAGCTCCTCACCTTCCCTCAATCTGATTTTTATAGTCACGGATGGACCGGAAAATTGCAGAAGCCATGTACTCCTGCCCCTGCTTGCTCATCAAAAATCTTTCCTCGTTGGAATTGGATAAAAAGCCTAATTCAATTAGTACAGAAGGCATGGAAGGAGTCCAAAGTACATAAAATGGTCCCTGCTTCACTCCTCGGCTTCTTCGGCCTACTCGATCTTTAAACTGCTTTTCTACTTGATCGGCCAAGGAAAGTGAATTTTCGAAAAAAGCCTGAGACATCAAGTTGAACATGATGTAAGACTCGGGAGATGATGGGTCAAAACCCTCATATTTTTCTTCATAGCCATCCTCCAGCATCATCACAGAGTTTTCCCGCTTGATGATATCAAAGTTTGATTCGAAGTGCTTCATCCCCATGATAAAAGTCTCTGTTCCGTAAGCTGATTTATTCGCAGCGGAATTGGAGTGAATCGAAACAAAAAGGTCAGCCTTGTTCTTGTTGGCGATGACAGGTCTTTCTTTCAGCGAAGGAAAACTATCATCCTTGCGGGTATAAATCACCTCCACATCAGGAAGATTTTCTTCAATATACTTTCCTACCAGTAGCGTAACTGCAAGATTGATATCCTTCTCTCGGGAGCGTGAACCTAGATTTCCAGGATCTCTTCCACCGTGACCGGCATCTAAGACGATCTTTTTCATCCGGAAAGCAGGCATCATGGTTTCATTGGGAATAAAACCACCGAAAAGAAAAGGTATCAGTAATAGAAGAGAATTAACAAATTTTTGGGTTTTGAATCTTCTCATGAGGGCAATAAAATTAACTTTACGCGTAATTTCGTACATACTAGTTAAGGAACGAGCGACTGTGCAGCATTTCAAACTCCTATTGAGTTTATTTTCAGTTTTACTAATGCCATTTTTGGCCTTAGCACAAGAGACTACGGAGAGGCAAGAACGAAGGCTTGCTGTGCCGGATACTCTGCAGTTTCCCGAAAGATCTGTGCTCGATTCACTGAAAATTCCTGCGGACTCAATTCCTACCAATGATACGACAAATATTGTGCCTCAGAGCGCGATCATGAGCGAAATCAACTATTTTGCTGAGGATAGTATAGTCACGGACTTCGAAACCAATAAGGTCTATCTTTATAGAGGTGCCTGGTTTGAATACGGGGAAATGCGACTGGATGCAGACCGCATCATCATTGATTGGAAAAACAACGAACTCTATGCCAGTGGAGTCACCGATAGCTTGGGAAATATTGAAGGCAATCCCTTTTTCAAAGACCAAGGTCAGGTCTATGAAATCCGAAAGGAGATGCGCTACAACTTCAAAACCCAAAAAGCCATCATAAAAGATGTCGTCACGGAGCAGCAAGACGGTATTCTTCGAGGAGAAACCATCAAAAAGACAGATGATGGGAGTATTTATTTAGACCATGGTTACTACACCACCTGCAAGCTCACCGAACCGCATTGGCATATTTCTTCCAACAAACTCAAGTCCATTGAGGGAAAACAAGTCGTCTCCGGACCTTTCAACCTGTATTTCAATGGTATTCCTACCCCACTAGGCCTTCCATTCGGCATTATTCCAAATACTCCTGAAGAAAAAGCCTCCGGAATCATTTTCCCAAGCTATGGAGAGGAACAGGTGCGAGGTCTCTTCCTCCGTGACTTTGGATATTACTTCGCCTTCAATGACTTTATCCACGCCCGGGTCACAGGAGATATCTATTCGAAAGGAGGCTGGGGTGCCAAAGCCCAATCTGTCTATAAAAAACGCTATCGTTTTAGCGGTTCCTTCAATGTGGATTTTCAGAAATTTCAGTCACCTGAAACCGAACTCAACCCAGTTGACTACAACACCTTCCGCGTAACATGGTCTCATACCCCTGAGAGCCGGGGTACGGGTCGCTTTTCTGCTTCCGTGAATGCAGGAAGTACTTCCTATTTCAACAATGTGATCAATCCGACCAACTTCCAAAATAACGTCACCTCGGATTTACAATCGAACATCAACTATACCAAGCAGTTTTCGGGCACACCTTTTTCCATGTCTGCTTCTGCCCAGCATTCCCAGTCAGTTTCCACGGGAGAAGTGAGGCTCAGACTACCTTCTTTCAACGTTTCAATGAACCGGCAGAATCCCTTTCGGAATGTGAAATTTGAGCCACTAAAGACACTCAATATTGCCTGGAACTTTGACCTTCAAAACTCCATCAGCAACCGGATTCAGTCCCCTACTCCCATTGATCCAGAATTGGGAGGCACGACCACTCCTGAGCTAATTCCATTTACTCCTGAGAATTTCAGCCTCTTGTTGAAAAACGCGAATAATGGTGCTCAACACCGAATTCCTGTCAGCACCAACTTCACCTTATTTAAGTATTTCACCGGAACCGCCTCAGCCAATATCACGGAGCTTTGGTATTTGCAGCGATTGAATTTTTTCTACAATCCCGAATCGGAGCGAGTGGATCAGATTGTTGAAGATGGATTCAACCGGGTGACTTTTTACAATACCTCCTTCAGCATGCAGACCAACGTCTATGGCTTTTATAATTTCAAAAAAGGAAAGCTGCAGACGATCCGACACCATATTCAGCCCACCTTTGGCTTTAGCTACACGCCGGATTTCACCACTGATAATTTCGGTTACTTTCAGGAGGTTCAAACCAACGCAGCGGGAGATACCAGACTATATAATAGGCACCAGGGATTTGTATACGGGGGAGCGCCTGCTGGAGAATCCAGGGCTTTGACTATGGGAATCCGATCTGTTTTGGAAGGAAAGATTTTAACCGATGAGGACTCTACTGCCGAAAACAGCACCAAAAAGATTCCTTTGATCGAAAACTTTGACATCAACACATCATACAATTTTGCTGCGGACTCATTTCAGCTGGCACCTGTGCGGATCAGTGCCCGAACCAGCTTTTTTGACCGAAGGGTTTCTGTCAATATGAGTGCTACCGTGGATCCCTATGCCACTTCAGCCTTTGATAATGGAACCGGAACAGAGACTATTCGGAGGATTAATCAATTTGCCTGGAAAAATGGACAGGGACTTGGAACCATCCGAAATGCATCCTTTAACCTCAATGCCTCCATCAACCCTAGTAATGCCCAAAACCCGGGTGAGGTGCGGGATGAGCTGACCAATCAGTTTATGCAGCAAGGTGGAATCATGAATGAATTTGTAGAAAGCCAAATCAATCAAATCGTCACTGATCCAAGCCAGTATATCGATTGGAATATTCCCTGGAACCTATCAATCGGCTATAATCTTGCCTACAGCAAACCAACAAGTGGAAGTAGCAATGTGACTTCGGCCGTGCAGCTATCCGGAGATGTGTCCATCTCTGAAAAGTGGAAAATAAACTTCAATACAGGTATTAACTTGGTGGATCAGGTAATCACGCAATCCATGATTGGAATTGCCCGCGATTTGCATTGCTGGCAGATGAATGTCAATTGGATTCCTTTTGGACGCTTCACTTCTTACAACATCGATATCCGGGTCAAGTCAAGTATTTTGCAGGATCTAAAAGTTTCGCGTCGCCGATCTTTCTTTGATCAATAAGAATTTGAATTGACGAAGTACGATTTACGAAGTACGGTGTTTTTTTATATCAATTGAAGCAAAAAGAAGCCTCTGGACGGAAACTCTCGCTCGGCCGTTTAAATGTCGAATGATGAACTTGCCTGCTGCAAGCAGGTTTTGAATGTCGAATGTCGAAGTCCAGGTTCGATTCTAGTTTAGAGTAAATATCGAAATACGCTTTCAGCTAAATATTCCTTCGGCGAAATATGCTTTGCGAAATATACCTTCGGTGAAATACGCTTTCAGCGAAATAGGCTTCGCGCCTGTCTGCCGTGGCAGGAAATATACTCTGTGAAATACACCTCACTGTGTTCGGGGAAATACTTTATATGAATAAAGAGTGCTGAAGGCACGAAATATTTTAGCCCAGTATAAGCGAAGAGGAACGATGAGCGAAATGCTGGGTAAAAAAGACACAACACCATCCCAGCGCTGGGCCTTGATCTTTGGTTTGGAAATGGGAATTAGGTCCCAGCAAGATAGAAACGTATATAAAAAAGTAGTCTAAAGAATGCCTTGCTTTAGGCACAAGCCTACCAGAGGTAGGTAAATCATGAGACCTTCCCATCCGACAGGCGGGCCTGCGCCATTTAGGGACTGCCTTGATTTTTTTATTTGGAACCGGGTATTTGTGAAAAAGCTTTAAACTTGATTTTCCCTCAAGAAATTCCTTGCCCGCTCTAAATCCTCTGCTGTATCAATAGCTATGGCCTGATGGGAAGTTTCTACCATGCGTATTTTCACCCCATGTTCTAGAATTCTGAGCTGCTCCAACATTTCCAATTGTTCCAATTCCCCTTTGGGCCAGGTAGTGAATTCTAGCAAGAGCTCCCTTCGATAGGCATAGATCCCCACGTGCTTTTTGTAAGAAAAATCCCCACTACCCTCTCGGTCAAAAGGGATGGGAGATCTTGAAAAATAAAGTGCATCGCTATTCTGATCCAAAACCACTTTGACCGCATTGGGATTGGCGGCCTCCGCGGGAGAAATATTGAAATATAGGGATGCCATTTTTACTGATGAATCAGAAAAAACTGCCACTAGATCCTGAAGAGACTTGGCATCCTGAAAGGGTTCGTCCCCCTGCACATTGACAATCAAATCAGCATCTACATGGGGCAGAGCCTCTGCTATTCGATCCGAACCACTTTCATGTTCTTTTTGGCTTCGAAAGACTTTGCCTCCCACAACAAGCACCTGCTCCTCAATCAATTCGTGATCACATACCACCCAAACTTCATCAAAAACTCCGGTAGCTAGGGTACTGAGATAAGTTCTTTGGATAACTGATTTTCCTTCCAGATCCTGCACCAATTTTTGAGGCAGTCTAGAGGATGCAAAGCGAGCGGGAATAAGGGCTGCGGTTTTCAAAAGTCTTTCTTCTTATCGCGTCCTAAACAATTTCTTGAGCTTCTTACCCAAGGAATCTTTTTGCTTTTTTATCCTATCTTTTTTCGTCTCTACATCCTCCCCATAATAATTATACATGTACTTATTATTCTGAGAATAGAGATAGGTATTGCCATACCCATAATTGTACCCTTCGTAGTGATATCCGGAATTGATGATGCCATTGAAAACACCATAAACATTTGTCACCTGCTTATTATTGAAGAGGTCATTGATCATGACCAAGTGATCCTTCACGGTGTAATTCTGCCTTACTACGTAAAGATTAACATCGAAAAGACGCATCAAGTCAATAGTCTCAGAAACCAAACCCATCGGAGGAGTATCGAAGACAACGATGTCAAAATTTTCATCCAGATAATTTAGAAAGTCCTTGAGCCTCTGAGTCTGTAGAAGTTCTGCTGGATTAGGTGGGATAACCCCCGAAGGCACGAAAAAGAGGTTTTCTTGCTGACTAGGGATTACTATTTCTGATGCCTCCACTTTTCCAATCAAATAAGTAGATAAACCAACCTTATCAGAATGATTAAAATACTTAGCCAGTTTAGGACGGCGCAAATCCCCACCAACTACCACGGTTTTCTTTGATCCCAAAGCCATCGCAGAGGCCAGATTGAGGGAGGTAAAGGTCTTGCCCTCACCCGACACCGAGGAAGTCACCAGAATTCTTTTTGTATTCTTACCGCTAGCTAGATAAGTAATAGCCGATCTTAGGGAGCGGAATGATTCCGCCACAGCTGACTTTGGGTGTTCTAATACGACTTTATTAGTGTCTTTGGTCGAATATCCAATTACTCCCAACTGAGGAATCATAAAGTGCTTTTTCAGGTCCCGCTGATCTTTGATGCTATCATCAAACATGTCCCGGACTACAATGAATCCGAATGGAAGTAATAAGCCAAGGGCAATTGCTAAAGCATAGTTTTGTTGCTTCTTTGGAAATACGAGTGTTCCACGTTTGGCGGCATCCAAGATGGCATTGTCAGACACATTGGAAGCCCTTGCGATTCCCGCTTCAGCCCGCTTTTCCAATAAATAGGTATAGAGCGATTCCCGAAGTTTGAACTCTCTGAAAATCCCCGTGTATTGAGATTCAGATTCTGGAAGGGTCGCAAATTCAGCATCGTATCCTTCGATTTCCAACTGAATATTTCGCTGCTTTTTACGGGTATTATCAATCAGATTGACCACATTTTCAAAAAGTGCATCCTGGATTTTTTCCATTTGCACATCGATCTTGATCACTTCCGGGTGATTTTCGTTGACAGTAGCCAAAAGCTTTCTACGCTCCTGAGAAAGGGTGACGAGATTTTGAATTAAGCCATTTAAAAGCGGGTCAGGTACTCCAATGACTGATGGAGCAATGACATCTGAAAAGTCTTTGCTTTTCATCTCCATGTACCGCCTGATTTCTTCGAAATAGTTGAGTTGGTATTCTAATTCCGCATTGGTTTCATCCAAAGAATTCATTTTCCCCAGTATATTGGAAAACTCAGCAGAGACATCCAGCAACTTGTTTTCGACTTTGAAATTCTGAAGCTCCCGTTCCTTTTGTTTGAGGGAATCTTCCAAAAACCCTAACTGCTCCTCAATAAAAGCGATGGTATTTTCCTGAATCTTATTCTTTTCATTCAGATCATACTCGATATAAGACTCCATCAAGGCATTGATATAGTCTCGACCCTTCTCCACCACCTTTGTGGTAGTTGTAAGATTCAATACAGAACTAAACTGATTTTCAAGAACCACATTCACTTTCTTGGCCCATTGTTCCTCCAAAGAAGCTGGATTAACCAATTTGAATAATACAACATCTCCAACCCTTCCAGGATTTACAAGGTGAACGGTAAACTTGGAACGGGCTGTTTCGATCTCTTGACCAAAAGTGTAAGTCTTATTGAAAATACTTTCGTCTCCTGCTGCCTGGGCAGGATTGAAGTCTAAAATACTTCCCTCTGGTGGGACTAGTTTAAAATTCTCATCGGATAAAATCTGCAACTCCACCTGTGCATCTGTCACCTGCAGATGATCCCAATCCACTACAATTCGAATAGGAGAACGGTCATAAAGCTCAATATCCTTAATCGTAGTTTTTGCAAAATACTCTACATCAAAATGAAGTTTTTTTAGTGCCTCACGGGCCAAGTTTTTTGAGCGTAGACGAAGAATGTCATTTTCCAGATTGATACCCGAATTAAAGATATTGGAGCGGTCCAAAATTCTGGCTTCAGGCGAATTATTGGTCTTGATCACCATGGATCCACGAACCTCGTATTCATCTACCGTATAGCGGTGGAAGAGAAAAGTTGCAATTAAAAAAATTAGAGTAAAAAGCACATACCAAGGCCAATAGCGAATGTACTTAGCCACTACGTAGCGTATTTCCAGCGCTTTTTCTTCGTTATCTAATTGGCTGAGATCAAGCTTCTCCATTTGAATTAATTCCCTCCTGTTACTAAGTTAATGATTAACAAAGTGGATGCCAGCAATCCTGCAAAAAGTGCTAGTGAAGCGGTCAAATTATCTGCGGTGCCTATCTGTCGAATTTTCATCGGCTCCATATAAAGGATGTCATTGGGTTGGATGAAATAGAAAGGACTGGCCAGCAAGGCCCGGTCATTCAAATTGATTTGATGAATTTTCACTCCCCCATCGTATTGCCGAATGATAAAAAGCTGATTCTTTTTTCCTAAAAGGGTTGTTTCACCTGAATTAGCCAAAGCATCAAAGATGGTAGCTCTATTTTTGAAAATCACCTGAACCCCTACGCTATTGAATTCTCCTAAAGTGGTGTAGCGGATACCTGCTATTCGTAAGCGTACATAAACCTCCTCTTTGAAGTACTCATTGATTGCCTTTTGAACTTTCTGTTTTGCTTGCTCTTCCGTAAGTCCGGCGATTTCGATCTTCCCCAATTTGGGAACCTCCACCATACCGTCTTTATCTATTGCAAAACCTCTAAAGTAGAGTGGATCTGAGCCACCTCCACCACCCATTCCTCCACCCATACCTCCCATTCCACCACCTTGCTGTCCTCCCATAAAGGTAAATGCCTCAGTAAGTTCCTCATCCGATGTGGCAAAATCGATCTCTACCATATCATATGGCTGAAGGATATACTCATAATCTACTTCTGCAAAGGGAATGAATTCATTCAAATCGTAAGAAGTGGAATCCGATAGATTCTGAAGGTAGGTAATTCGCTTATTGCTAATGCAGCTACTCGAAAAAAGAATAAGAAGGAAGTAAATAGGTAATAGTCTTCTCATAAACAGATGAATGCCCAGAAGATTCAAATATAGATAAATTGTCGATTTAACTCGCTGCAAGACCAAAAAGGTATTTAGAAACTGACGAATCAAGGGATTCTAAATTTGAACTGTTTTCCTTCGAGGTCGAACCTGATTTGGATCCAAAAAAAATTAAACCTCTATGCCTGTAGTCTCGATTGAGGATAGGCCAAGTATTTTTCATTAAAATGATGGCTAAAATTAAATATTCAGCCAGCTTAAAATGATAAGTTTAATCCAATTGAGTTATTTTCAAGCATGCAAATTCGCAGAGCTTCATCAGAAGACATTCCAAAAATTATTTCCTTGCTCAAAAGCTCCCTAGGAGAATCCTTACTTCCCAAGTCAGTAGAGTTTTGGAATTGGAAGCACCTACAAAACCCATTTGGCGAATCACCAGTCTTGCTGGCTTGCGAAGCTGATGAAATTATTGGAGTGAGGGCATTTCTCAGGTGGGAGTATCGAGAAGGAAATCAGAAATACCAAGCCCTGAGAGCGGTGGATACGGCTGTACATCCAAACTATCAAGGAAAGGGGCTCTTCACCAAACTCACTACCCAATTAATCGATGAGGTGAAAAAAGAAGGATTTGACCTGATTTTTAATACACCAAATGAAAAAAGTCTTCCCGGCTACCTGAAAATGGGTTGGGAGAAATGGGGCAAACTACCTTTAAAAGTAAAGCTCAAAGTTCCCAACAAATCTGAAAAGGCTTCAAAAACAAAGGACTGGGAAGAAATAGCAGGTTTGATCGCAAGGATTGAAAACAGTCCTCCGTGGACAGAGGGAGTGCGAACAAGCCTAGTTCCGGGATATATTGATTGGCGCTACCGGGATTGTCCGATTGTCGATTATCAGTTTGCAAGTGATGGAGAAACCTATTTGATGATCTATCGACTGAAAGAAGGAAAAAAAGGTATGGAACTTCGGATCGTCGATTTATTCCATCACTCGGATTTTGGGAAAAACCAAAGGGAACTTTTAAGAAATGAATTCAATCAAATCTGTAAGTATTCAGGAACCATTTGGGTAAGTTTTTCAGGTTTAAACTATGACTCGGATATATTAAACCTTGGCTTAGTTCCTATTTTAGATCGAGGTCCATTGGTCACTCTGCGTAAGCTTCGAGAGGATCTCAACCCAAAGGATTTAAACTGGAAGTGGAGTTTGGGGGATTTGGAGCTTTTTTGATTATTTGGCTCTTGTAAAAAAATATACCTTCGGGGAAATACGCTTTTCGGAATAAACCTTCGGGGAAATACGCTTGCAGCGAAATATACTCTGTGAAATACACCTCACTGCGTTCGGTGAGATAGGCCATTATTTCTTGGCGCAGCCATATCTTTCTTTATCTGCGTAGCTATCTTTCAAAAAATCTTCTCTGGGTTTAAAAGATACCCTTCACTTCGCTCAGAAAGATATAGTCAGCTTCGCCTCCTAAGATACACCTCTCTTCGTTCGGTGAAATAAACTGGATAAATGCATGTTTGAACAAAGAGTGCTGAAGGCACAGCAAGACAGAGACGAAGTACGGGTTTTTCTTCCTCAAAGCCACAAAGAAAAATTCGAAAAAATGAAAGAGACGCTGAAGGCGTCGAACTGTGAATAGCCCCGGGTACAACCCGGGGAAAAAGAATATGCCAGATTAACCAGCGCTGGGCCTTGATCTTTGTTAGGAGATGAAAATTCGATGCTAGGGCAAGGAACGTGTAATACTATCCGGATTGTAAATCCTACGATAAGTGTTCGGGTTTACAAATCCCGAACAGCGGGGTAGGTTGGTGAGCTTGTCGAACCACAACCCCCGGATTTGAATGAATAGCGAAGATTTAGTAAACCTATCCAATCAACTTCTGCCATGAAATTATTGAAACTCCCCCCGATTCCCATGATTCATTTCCACCATAAATCACCTGAGCATTTACCTGAATAGCTGAAGCATTTTTTCCAAATAACTCTATATTCTTGAGGAAACTTCTATGAAAAGTCTGACCAGATTTAATCTCAATCACCTCCAGTCCTTCTACAGATTCGACAATCAAATCTACCTCAACCCCATTTGAATCCCTCCAAAAATACAATGGGGGCTCTTTTCCTTGATTTAAATAAGATTTTGCTTTCTCTCCTATGACTAAATTCTCAAACAGCGAGCCCTTTGCCCAATGAGTGTCTACCTGTTTTTCATTTTGTATTCCAAGTAGATTACAAGCCAGACCTGTATCCCAGAAATAAATTTTGGGGCTTTTGATAATTCGCTTACTGAAGTTTTTGTGATAAGGACGTAGAAGAAAAATCACATAGGAAGCCTCTAATGCTGCAATCCAAGATTGAACGGTTTTGTGATCAACACCTAGCTCTGTTCCAAGACTAGAAAGGTTAAGTAATTGTCCGACTCTCCCAGCAAGTAATCCTATTAGTCTTCGAAAATTGCTCAGGTTTCTCAAACTAATCATATCCAGTACATCACGCTCCAGATAGGTTTGCTGATAAGAAGGAAAAAATAGGGACGGGTCAATATCTCTATCAAAAATGGCTGGATACCCTCCTTTGAAAATAAACCTATCGAAATTATTGGTTGCTTCGCCGGAAAGATAAACTTCCTTCATAGAAAAAGGCATTAATTTGCTGACAAACACCCTTCCTGCCAGACTCTGTGAGACTTGTTTATTCAAAAGAAAGTTTTGAGATCCAGTCAAGATAAATTTTCCATTTTCACGCCACTCATCTGCTACTACCTGAATAAAAGAGAAAAGCTCAGGCACACGTTGTACCTCATCCAAAATTAATCCCTGAGGGTAGGATTTGAGGAGTTGGAGGGGATCTAATTCAGCTCTCAGTCTATTTTCCGGAAGTTCAAAATTGATGTAATGATGATTTGGAAAAATCGACCTTGCTAAGGTTGTTTTACCTGATTGCCGAGGTCCCATAATAGAGATAATTGGCATTTTCATAGCCATCTCTACGAGCAATTGAGAAAGTTGACGTTTAATCATTTTATGCAAAATGGGAATATTATTCCCAATATACATGATTTATTTTGTTGAGTAATGAAGTGACACATCAAATTTGAGTTTTTGTACTTATAATGGTGCAACGTTGTTAAAACTTCAGTCTTCTATAAAAAAGAAATAGGCCTGTAGCGAAATAAACTTTATGAAATACATCTCACTTCGGTCGGTGAAATATCTACGAAGTACGAAATACGGCGTTGATGTCTCAATTCACTTGAAATCATCCCCTTAACAGTCTTCTTGTCTCTCGGCTGTTTTAATGTCGAATGATTGAATAATTGAAAAATTGGAAAATTATTCAAAGTTGTCTCCTGTGATGAATTGTGGAATTTTTGAACATGCTTCGCGAATTACACTTTGTGCCTGTCTGCCCTGGCAGGAAATACACCTCTCTTCGGTCGGTGAAATAAGCTTAGCGCCTGTCTGCTGTGGCAGGAAACACACAGCTGGTGAAATACGCTTTCAGCGAAATAGGCTTCGCGAAATACGCATTGCGAAATACACCTTTGGTGAAATAGGCTGTGCGCCTAAAGGCCCCGGCTGGAAATACAACTTCCTTCCGTCAATGAAATAAACAGCACTGTAGTGCCCGTCCGCTCTGGTGGACGCCAATTCTATCAGCCTATCAGAGATAAGCACGTAAAATGACCCCATTGGGGTCAAACATCTCAATAGCCGGGGGTTTCAACCCCCGGATTTGAATGAATACCGAAGTTTTTAGCGCTGGCCCTTGATCTCAAAATGGAAACGGATACTAAGTGCCAGCAAGAGGACGTAAAACCTTGAATAAATGCCGTGCGTGATGACCTGTCTACCGATGGCAGGCACGAACGGCGGCAAAAGAAACGGCCTTAGAATCTTTATAACTTCTATGCAAATTTTACCCTTTACTACTTTTGAAGGCCAAAAGTAGCCAAAAGCCTTCGACGCAAAAAAGCCTGCCTGAGGCAGACAGGCTTCAACGCTCAAGGCCGAACGCTGGCCCGCTTTTGCGTCAACCCACCGCGCCCAAAAAACAATAACCTCGGAAAATGAACCATTAAGGAGTGCTGAAGGCACGAAATATACTAGCCGGGGGTTGGAAACCCCCGGATTGGAATAAATAGCAAAGTTTTAGCGCTGGCCCATAATCCTAATATGGAAATGAATATTCTGTGCCAGCAAGAGGACCTAAAACCTTGAATAAAAAAGCCGTTCGTGGTGACCTGTCTTCCTAAGGTATGCACGAACGGTGGCAAAGAAATCATCAATATAGAAAACCAAATAGCCAAATTGGGATTTTGTTTCCTATTCCATACTCTATATCATCAGAAACGACAAAGGCATCTGACAAGCCCTCAATTTGCTTCTTTCCTTTCTTTTTACCTCCTACTTCCAAGATGTATTTTCTGTCAATTAAAAAATCACCCTTTTCTCCGTATTCAACCAAATTTTTATAGCTTAACTGATTGACTATAAACGACTCGCGAATAGCGCCTATTTCAATAGACTTTGGGGCTAAAGCAAAATTGAAATTGGTGTTTTCTAAAAAGATTTTATCAGGTTTTTGTAATTGGGTAATACCTCTAGAGTCCTTGTAAAGATTTCTTGTCAGATGTGCTTCTTGAAGAAAATACAAGTAAGTCACAAAGGTGTTTCTGTTGATTCCAATCCGCTCAGAAAGCTTGGAGACATTGGGAACAAAAGGAACTGATTCAGATAAAATCTGCATCAATTGCTTCAGTTTTGTCACGTAGGAAACATCAATTTTCCGCAGCAAAGGGAGTTCAATCTCTAGAGTCATGTTTATTACCTCTTCAATACGCTGATGATATAGTGAGCGCCCCTCCTGATAAAAAGGAAAATAACCGCTTTGGAGATAATCCATAAAATATTTCAAAGGCTGCAACTTCCTATTGACTTCATGTGCTAAGGCAAGATGATTGGTCAAAATTTCCTCAAGCTCAAAATGTGGAAAGACTTGCCCGGTCTCCATCTCAATGTATTCTCTGTAAGAAAGTCCCTGCATGAAATAAACTGTTGCTCTTCTGCTCAAATCCGCACGTGCATTTAGAATTTCAAGAAGGGAAGAACCGGTAAAAACTACTTTTAGCTCAGGGTAATCATCATAAATATTTTTTAGCTCTTGTGACCAGTTTGGATACTTATGTACTTCATCCAAAAACAAATACCTCCCTCCCCTCTTTGCAAAGGAATCTACCAAATCAATTAATCTATTTTCTGCAAACCAGACATTATCCAAACTCATATATAGGGTAGAACCATCCATCGGCAAATTTTGCTTGATGTATTGCAAGAGCAAGGTTGTCTTCCCAACTCCCCTAGCACCCTTTATCCCAATCAAGCGACTATTCCAATCGATTTCGTCCATCAAACTTCTCTTAAAATTTAGTGTGACAAACTCGAGTTTCTTGAAGAATTTCTCAAATAAGAATTCCATTTCTGCTGTTTCTATTAAGCAAATATATTTTAATTTTGCTTACCATATTAAGCATTATTAGTGTTAGCGCAAAATATTTGATTTCGAATTTTTATGCTTGTGAATACATAACGGTTTAGGCCCACTACAAAAAAATACACTTTCAAAGAAATAAAGTCGGCTTTGCCTTCTAAGATACACCTCTCCTCGTTCGGTGAAATATCTACGAATTAGGATTTACGAAATACGGCGATTTTAATGTGGAATGAGGAATGAGGAATTTTAGAACCATTTATAATACTCGACAGGGCGATGATCTATTCTCTCACTAATAAAGAAATATACCCTCGGTGAAATAGACTTGCAGCGAAATATACCTGCGGTGAAATACGCTTGTAGCGAAATATGCTTCGCGCCTGCATGCCCTGGCAGGAAATACATCTCCCTTCGGTCAGTGAAAAAAAGAGCGCTGTAGTGCCCGTCCGCTCTGGTGGACGCCAATTCTATCAGCCTATCAGAGATAAGCAGGTAAAATGACCCCATCGGGGTCAAACATCTCAATAGCCGGGGGTTTCCAACCCCCGGATTGGAATGAATAGCAAAGTTATTAGCGCTGGCCCAAAATCCTAAAATGGAAATGAATACTTTGTGCCAGCAAGAGGACGTAAAACCCTGAATAAATGCTGTGCGTGGAGACCTGTCTACCGACGGCAGGCACGAACGGGGGCGAGACCGATTGGAATCAATAGGACATTTTGGTTTGTCCAGATTGCAAATCTTTGGATAAGGAATCCTGGATTTTACTACCTCACCCCGACCCTCTCCTCAAGGAGAGGGAGATGGATCCGTGAGTAATAATAGATTTTGAATTATTCTTTTAGGAAATAGAACATTGACTTGCGGCTAGATTGTGGCCACACATAAGGGCTTGGTAAGCGGACTGCGTCTCCAGAAGAAAAAAGAATAAAATGACCCCAACGGGGTCAAACATCTCAATAGCCGGGGGTAGGTTGGTGAGCTTGTCGAACCACAACCCCCGGATTGGAATGAATAGCGAAGTTTTTAGCGCTGGCCCAAAATCCTAAAATGGAAATGAATACTCTGTGCCAGCAAGAGGACGTAAAACCTTGAATAAATGCCGTGCGTGATGACCTGTCTACCGAAGGGTAGGCAAGAACGGCGGCGAGACCGATTGGAATCAATAGGACATTTTTGGTTTGTCCGGATTGCAAATCTTTGGATAAGGAGTCCGGAATTTTGCTACCTCACCCCGACCCTCTCCTCAAGGAGAGGGAGATAGTTCCGTGAAGCTCAAAAGCTATTTTAATTGATTTAGATTCATTTGGGTTATCAATCTCGATATATCATGAATCCATCCTTGGAATCTATGGAGCACTATACCTTTTAACCCCATTTATTTTATTCTAAGGTCACCTTTCCTTAGGTTTGCATGCAAGCTAAAACCAAAGTGACCCAAAAAATCAAAATCCTCCACTTGATCAAATCCCTTGGACGGGGAGGAGCTGAAAAATTGATCCCGGAAACAGCACTCGTCCATGATCAAAGTCGCTTTGAGTTTCATTGCCTTTATTTTTATCACCAAAAAGAAAATATAGTCGATGAATTGGAAAGGGCCGGAATCCAAGTACACCTAATCCCATCCGGAAACCTGGGCTTATTTTTCCAAGTTGGAAAAGTCAAAAAGTTTATCGAAGACAATGGCTTTCAAATTATCCATGCACACCTTCCCTGGGCTGGAATCTTGGCTAGAGCAGTTGGAAGCCGAGTTTCTATTCCTATCGTTTACACAGAACACAATACTTGGGACCGGTACAATAAAGTTTCTTATTGGGGAAATCGACTGACCTTCAAAAAGCAGGATGTAGCCATTGCCGTATCCAATGAAGTCGCCCTTTCCATGCAGCTAAACTCCATGTGGGACCCCTATCGTAGAGGAGAAAAGCCAAGCGTTCGGGTCGTGCAGAATGGAGTAAATACTGAAGTCTTTAGGAGAGTTGAACCAAGTACAACGTACAAATTACCAAATACTAAGTATCAAGAAGCAATCACGATAGCTATCAGGAGCAAGATCGTAGATCCTGGAGACAGTAGTTTGGAGAATGGAGGCTTTGAAATTGATGATGGTAAAAAAAATACAGAAGAGATTGTTCAATTTCTTTCCCCCGATTCATTAAAAGTCCATTTAGGCATTCCTGAAGGGGCAAAAGTGATTGGAAAGGTGGCTGTTTTTCGTTCGCAAAAGCGGCTTTGGTTGTGGGTGGAACTAGCCCTTCGAATTTTAAAAAAACGAAATGACGTTCATTTCCTTCTTGTCGGTGATGGGGAATGGCGAGCTAGGCTTGAAAAGCAAATAGAAGAATCCGGCAAGGCACGGCACTTTCATTTAGTCGGCGTTCAAAAGGAGGTCATTCCTTATCTGAACCTGATGGATATCTACCTGAGCAGTTCGGAATTTGAAGGATTACCCATTGCCATGCTTGAGGCCATGGCCTGTGAAGTATCCGTTGTAGCTACACGAGCAGGAGGAATCGGTGAGGTGATTCAGCATGGAGTGCAGGGTTTTTTGTCTGGAATTGACGATTGGGAGGAGCTGGAAGGCTATTGCCTGCAATTACTTGAGTATGATGAATTGCATATTAAAATGGCTAAGGCAGCCAGAGAGCAAGTAGAAAAGTATTTTAGTATGAAAAGGATGGTAGCTGATTTGGAAAGGATTTATTTAGAGGTAATTAACAAGAATTTTAAGCCTGAAAAAGGAATTTAAACCGCTCTATTTAAGCTTTCGCCAATATGGTCTCCCCTACCCCTTGCATGGATTTAGATTGAAAGCCGTAGCTATCTTTCAACTGATGGAAAGTTTCAATAATGAGTTTTAATTCCTTCATGCTGTTTTCGGGACTATTTCCAAAGTTGTGGGGATGCCACCATAAATGATAGAATTCTCCATTTTTTGCTGCCCAGTCCATTTCACCAAGAATACGGTTGAGCCGAGCCTGATTGATCAAAGGTACTCCGGAGGCGTAAGGCCTGAGGATTCTAGAGGCAGGAATGATCACAGGTTCATTCGGAAATCGTAAAATATCCTCTTTCCTAAAAGTTGATTTCTCTCCCGTAGGAATAAAGCAATCCGCAGAACGGAACCATTTTTTACTCAAACTTTCGTGTTGGGTTTCCTGCCAGAACCAATTCTTGGGATTTCCCCTTACGAATTCATAGCCTTCCTCTAGGCAAATCGGCAGGTACAACTCATTGATATGATTTCTAGGAAAAACTAAGGAACGAAGCTTTACTCCAAACTTCTCTTGGGCTATTCTTTGGGTAGCCGTCAAATCACATCGAAACTGATCTGGACTTTGTCCCCTCACCAAAGTATAGTAATGTGCATAGGAATGAGAACCCAATTCCTGATAGGGTGTATCCAAGATTCTTTGGATCAATTCAGGTGCAAAGTGAACTTCTGGTCGAATCCCATGATCTTTTGCCCATTGGTAAGCGGATAGTTTCTTGTCTCGATAGGAGGGTAAATTATCCGGCGCATAATGCTCCCACTCCTCTTCATTTTCGGCAAATAACATTCCTACTGTGGCCCAGGTAACTGCTATTTCATTTTTACCAAAGAGCTCCAGCATTTCAGGGACAATCTTTCTCGTATTGGAAAAGTATTCCGGCCGGTAGTTGGCTCCAACCTTATCAAAAATTCCCCAAAGGAGTTCGAAGTCCAGCGAGATCGTAAAAGTTCCGGGCATGGTGGTGTTTGCAATTAACAATGAAGATAGGGAAATATAAGAAATACACCTTGATGCATTTAAATTTACGAAGTACGATTTACGAAATACGGCGATTTTAATGTGGAATGAAGAATGAGGAATGAGGAATTTTAGAACCATTTATAATACTCGACAGGGCGATGATCTATTCTCTCACTAATAAGAAATACACCTGTGGTGAAATACACTTTGAGAAATACACCTCCCGTGGGTCGGAGAAATAAAGTTGGCTTTGCCTTCTAAGATACACCTCTCTTCGTTCGATGAAATAAACTGGATAAATGTATGTTTGAACAAAGAGTGCTGAAGGCACACAAAGACAGAGACGAAGTACGGTTTTTTTCTTCCTCAAAGCCACAAAGAAAAATTCGAAAAAATGAAAGAGACGCTGAAGGCGTCGAACTGTGAATAACCCCGGGTACAACCCGGGGAAAAAGAATATGCCAGATTAACCAGCGCTGGCCCATAATCCTAATATGGAAATGAATATTCTGTGCCAGCAAGAGGACATAATACCGTGAATAAATGCTGTGCGTGGAGACCTGTCTGCCGAAGGCAGGTAGGAATGGCGGCTATAATTTGAGACTTGCGCTAGATGAGTTTATCAAAGCCCTTTTTCAGTTTAACCCGACATGGTTGATTTTTGCGAGCTTTTTCTTGATACTTTTTAGCCAAAAAGTATCCAAAAGGCTCTGGCCCAGTCTTTTCTTCAAATCGCCTATGGATATTCTTTAGATATAGATTCCGTTACGATTTGATTTTTGAAAGGCTCAGAAATCTAAAAATGGGCGGATTCCCGAAACAAGTTCGGGACTAGCCCATTTTTTGACGATTTCCTTGCCTTCCAAAAACCGAAAATCCCGAAGGCCATCCTACATACTCAAGAAAAACCTATCCTATAAAGTTAATAAAAGCGCTGTAGTGCCCGTCCGCTCTGGTGGACGCCAATTATATCAGCCTATTAGAGATAAGCAGGTAAAATGACCCCATCGGGGTCAAACATCTCAATAGCCGAGGGTAGGTTGGTGAGCTTATCGAACCACAACCCCCGGATTTGAATGAATAGCGAAGTTTTTAGCGCTGGCCCATAATCCTAATATGGAAATGAATATAAAATGCCAGCAAGATGAAGACGGTTTTTAGGATTGAATGAAATATTCCTTGGAATACAAATCCTAGGATAGGAGTTCGGTTATTGGGAAAATAACCTTCGAGTTCTTCCAGACCTCAAAGGTTAGGTAGCTGCTTCGGCGAGCTCCCGCTTCCTCCGCTCTTCTTCGACGATGCGATTGTAGATGGCAGCGCGCTTTTTGATGCGGTTGGTTTTTTCCCAGTCCATAAAGGCCACGATCACAAAAAGCATAAAGTACATAATCTGGGATTTCTGACGGATGATGATTCCCAGATTCGACATCACAAAGGTCATGGAGATGGAAATAGAGATAAAAACCACCGCCGACATCTTCACCATAGCTGGAGCAATGCGGATGTAATCAATAAAGCTTTTCTTAAAAATCCTGGAGAACATGTAGATGTAGAGAGCATTTTCAATGGAAACTACCAACCCAAGTGCATTCGGAGAATCTATAAATAAGGGTCTAAACCAAAAAGTAAAGAGCTTCATGGGCAGGCTATAAGAAGTCATATCAACACCTGAACCTGCTGATTGGAGTCTTTGGGCATTCAAAGCCGACTCCTCTTCAAAGCTCTCAACAAGGTTATTAGGATCATAACCTAGATAAGTGATCAAATCCTCATATACAAATAAGGAAACAGCAATACCAGCAAATGCGACAAGATACTTTTGATATACGGGCACCTTTTCTCTTCCTAAAACAAAACTTACCCCCATTCCAATCATAACCGCAAATAGAATATGTGGGCGGACCATATAACATAAAAACCCTCCAAAAATTAAATGAGGTATTCGCTTTCCTGGCCAAGATAATCCATATGTCAAAAATCCAATTCCAGCAAAAATAACTGCACCCTTTCCTAATGATGCTGTCCAAAAGTGCATATTGGGCAAAAACATAAAAATGGTAATCGCATCCCAACCCTCAAATTTTGGATTGAAACGCAAATTCTCCTTCATAAAACAATAAAAATAAACGAAGCCCCAATACCCCAACCAAGTGGATAGGAACATCATCATATCATAATTAAATCCTAAAAATCTAACCCAAGGAAAAGCAAGCCACTCAATAAAATCAGTACCTGCGGAAAAAGCATCAAACCAATTCTTCCACAAATACTGAGTTTTCTGATAATAATGTAAAGAATCCGAACGGTTAAACTGTGCATAGGTCCAATAGACCAATCCAAAGAACATATGATACCAGTAAAGTTGATTCAATAGCCCTGCCTTTAGCCATTTGTGTTCTTTCTGAAGGTTGTTCAGAACAGGCTGTGAAGCAAAGAATAGAAAAAGAATTAGAAGGACTGCGCCGAGCAAGGAAACATTGGGTTAGTGATTATCAAATATAAAAAGAGGAACGTTAAGTGTTAAAGGTTAAGCGTTAAAGAGTTCGTAGTTCTACGTTTTGGGTTGAGGATTTGGGGGACTGTGGAATTGATGAATTGATTAACTGTTGGTTAAAGTTCAATGTACAGTACTCAATTTTGCTTGAGGAGGGATTGGTAGAATTGTTCGAACTGCAGGGTGACTTGGGGGAGGGAATAGTGAGTACAAACGAGCTGATGGGCTTGGTCGAGGATTTTTTGTTTGGCTTCTTTGGGCATGGTCATGACTTCCTGAATGGCTTGAATAAAGGCTTGGGTATCTTGCGGAGTAATGCACCAGCCGGTTTTTCCAGTTTTCAGTACTTCCGGAATTCCCCCTACTTCATTGGCGATTACCAGAATTTTGGAATACATGGCTTCCAAAACCACTGCTGGTAAGCCTTCAATTTGGGATGGCAATACCAATGCAGCAGCCTGCTTTAAAATCGGAAAGGGATTGGATTGGTTGGGAAAAATAAAAACACGATTCTCCAGCTCATACTCCCTGATTTTTGATTTTATGCTATTTTCCAAAATACCTTTGCCCAAAAAAACCAAATTCAGGTCAGGCCAAATCCTCTTGTTTTCAAAAAAAGTATCTAAAAGCCATTCGGGATCTTTCTCAGGTACAAAGCCTCCCATAAAAAGTAAAAAGTTTTGGGGTAGACCAACGTCTACACTTTGATTTTTTAACCTGTCAATTTCAAAAGGGTCTATTCCAATCGAGATGGTCTTTGTGGCGTTCTTATATCCGTAAAAATCAATTAAATCCAAGCGTGTTGCCTCTGCCACCGAAATCACCGCATCGGTATGGTTCAGTAAAAAACGGTAATACTTTTTTTGCCAAGTACTCTTAACAAAAGGACTCATCATATTGG